>NZ_JACVVF010000060.1:0-24094 GCF_016648095.1 Pseudomonas sp. S32 | reverse complement strand
CCGCAACTCCCGCCCCCCGCTGCAACCCTGTTCCCCACCGTCAACATCGCACCGGCCACCGGCTGGCCCAAGGGGGTGATGCCTCAGGCAGCACCAGGCTTGCACGTGACCCGCTTTGCTGCAGGGCTGGACCACCCCCGATGGCTCTACGTACTGCCCAATGGCGATGTCCTGGTGGCGGAAACCAATGCGCCCGCCAAGCCCGAGGACAGTCGCGGCATACGTGGTTGGGCCATGGGGTTAGCCATGAAACGTGCAGGCGCAGCAGTGCCCAGCCGCAACCGCATCACGCTGCTGCGCGACGCCGACCATGACGGTGTAGCTGAAACCCGCACGGCCTTTATAGAAGGGCTCAATTCACCCTTCGGCATGGCGTTGGTGGGCAACGACTTTTACGTGGCTGATACGGACAAACTGCTGCGCTTTCACTACGAACCCGGTATGCAGCAGGTTGCGGGTGCAGGCGAGCTGGTGACCGAACTGCCTGCTGGCCCCTTGAATCATCACTGGACAAAAAACGTGATCGCCAGCCCGGACGGCAAACGGCTGTACGTGACCGTGGGCTCGAACAGCAACGTGGGCGAAAACGGTCTGGAGAAAGAAGCTGGA
This sequence comes from Pseudomonas sp. S32, assembly GCF_016648095.1. Lineage (NCBI taxonomy): Bacteria > Pseudomonadati > Pseudomonadota > Gammaproteobacteria > Pseudomonadales > Pseudomonadaceae > Pseudomonas > Pseudomonas sp. S32. The sequence goes on along the minus strand of NZ_JACVVF010000060.1, from coordinate 23,485 downwards.
CGGGCTGCGATTTGGGAGGTAGACCCGGCCACCGGCAAGCATTGGATCTATGCCAGCGGCCTGCGCAACCCTAACGGGCTGGCGTGGCAGCCAGGCAGTGGCGCCCTGTGGACCGCGGTCAACGAGCGCGATGAAATCGGCAGTGACCTGGTACCGGACTACATCACGTCTGTGAAAAAAGGCGGGTTCTACGGTTGGCCATACAGTTACTACGGGCAACATGTGGACAAGCGGGTGCAGCCGCAAGACCCTGCCAAAGTCAGCAAGGCAATAGCGCCCGACTACGCAGTGGGGCCCCATACCGCGTCCCTCGGGCTGGCCTTTGTCGACCAGGGTGTGTTGCCGTCGAGGTTTGGCCAAGGTGCCTTGGTAGGGCAGCACGGCTCGTGGAACCGGCGGCCCTACAGTGGCTACAAAGTCATCTTCGTACCGTTCGACAGCGCCGGCACACCGGCCGGCCCGCCCGTGGACCTATTGACCGGCTTCCTCGACCAGGCGGGTAACGCCATGGGCCGACCGGTCGGCGTCGTGCAGGACAGCCACGGTGGTGTGCTGGTGGCTGACGATGTGGGCAACAGCATATGGCGGGTCAGCAAAGCCCCCTGAGCATGCTCAGGGGTTTTGCGCCAGGTGTCCCTGCTGAATTACCCGCTTGGCCTGCAAGTAAGCCTTTGCCCAGTAGCTGTTGGACAGGTAGTCCAGGCGCACGGTGCCACCGGTGGACGGGGCGTGCACGAAGCGCCCGTCGCCCACATAGATGCCCGCATGGCTGACCTGCGACCCACCCCCTGTGGCGAAGAACACCAGGTCCCCGGACTGCAGGGACTTGGCATCTACCGTTGGCGCTTGCATGACGATCATCTCCCGCGTGGAGCGCGGCAGGCTGATACCGGCGGCATCGCGGTAGACGTACTTGATGAGGCCGCTGCAGTCAAAGCCAGAGTCCGGGGTGTTGCCGCCCCAACGGTAGGGCGTACCCACCAGGCCGATCGCGCGGATGAGCACGTCATCGGCGACGGGCGAAGCGCTTGGCTGGCTGTACACGACCCGTGGCTGAACCACCACCGGCGCAGGTGCCGGTGGCCGACTGGAGCAAGCAGCCAGAAGGGCTGCCAGGGAAAGCAATGCGAAGCGCGCCATCGTTGTCATGGCCAAAACATCCTGTCTGAGGTCGCTGGGCCGCAGCCGAAAAGAGTTGAGAACTTAGATTAGACGTTTTCTGTAAATGCGCACGGCGGCGAGCTTTTTTTGAAAAGCAACGCCGCCGTGGCAGGGTATATCACGTGCTCAGTTGCGCGCGATGCTGGTCGGCGCCATGGCCAAGGCACGCTTGGCTTCGATGAAGGTCTTGCTCCAGTAACGGTCACCGAGGCTGTCGATGCGTACGCCACCGCTGCGGCGGCTGCTGGAGTGGATGAACTGGTTGTCACCCAGGTAGATACCGGCATGGCTGACGCGGCCTCGGCCATTGGTGCTGAAGAACAGCAAGTCACCTGGCTTGAGCTTGTTGCGCGCAACCTTGGGTGCATCGACGTTGATCATTTCACGCGTTGAGCGTGGCAGGGTCATGCCAGCCTCTTCGCGGAACAGGTAGCCGATGAAACCACTGCAATCGAAGCCGGACTGTTCCGAGGTACCACCAAAGCGGTAGCGGGTGCCGATCAACGACATGCCGCGCTCCAGAATACTGTCGGCCAGAACCGGCAGTTGGTAGGGCTTGCTGCTGGAGAAAGCCTCCAGGTCATCTTCAGTGGCCACTTCTTGCGGTTCGCCGAACACCGACGACGACGAGGCTTTGGCCTTGATCGCCGGCTGTACGGCGACCGGGGTGTGATCCTGGGGCTGCGAATAAGAAGCTGGGCCTTGGGCCGCGCAGCCAAAAAGCAGGGTCACGAGTGCGAGTGGCACGAGGGGTGCGAAGCGCTTGAGCATGGGCACAACCGTGTCTGTAATCCTTTAGTGGGGTGGAACTATGCCCTCTATGATGGCGATTTGCAAATTTTATCGAAAAAGATGTGACTTTTCTGTGAGGCCGCTCTAGCCCAGCGTTTTCAGGGGGTTACCAGCCGAGGGTTTCTTTCAGAAACGGGATGGTGAGCTTGCGCTGAGCCTGCAGGGAGGCCTGGTCCAAGCGTTCGAGCAGGTCGAACAGCGCGCTCATGCTGCGCGCGCCACGGGTGAGAATGAAGTGCCCGACTTCATCGGTGAGGTGCAGACCCCGGCGCGATGCCCGCAGTTGCAAGGCACGCAGCTTGTCTTCGTCGGACAGCCCACGCATCTGGAACACCAGGGCAAGGGTGAGGCGCGACTTGAGGTCGGGGAGCTTGATGGGCAATTCGCGGGGGGAGGCAGACGCGGCCAGCAGCAGGCGGCGGCCGCTGTCACGCAGGCGGTTGAACAGGTGGAACATCGCCTCTTCCCAGTCCGGCTTGCCGGCGATGACATGCAGGTCATCGATGCACACCAGTTCGTACTGGGCGAGGTAATCGAGCAGCCCGATGCCGCGCTCCAGCAGTTGCGCCAGGGGCAGATACACCGCAGGCTCGCCACGTTGCTGAAAGCGGTGAGTGGCGGCCTGCAGCAGATGGGAACGCCCAACGCCCTGCTTGCCCCACAGGTAGATGAGGCTCTCGGTCCAGCCGGCGTCTGCTTCGCAAAGACGCTCGACATACCCCAGCGCCGCAGCATTGGCGCCCGGGTAATAGTTGATGAAGGTGGCGTCATCGCGCAGGCGCACACCCAGGGGCAACTGGATCGGTGGTTTCATGCTCGCGGGCGGTCGGCGGGACCACAGGGGCCTTTAGTGAACAGTCGGCAAAGTCTATACCTGCAACGCAGGGTGCACAATCACACCCGGGCAGAGTGCAAGCAAAATCAAAGGCTTGCAGCCTGCCACGGGCAAACTCGGCTACAGCTCAGGGTCGACGTCTGCGTCGTACATATCCGACTGCTTGTACAGGTCGTGCATATGCCGCAGCAGTACCATGATCACCGCTGCAACCGGCAACGCCAGCAACACGCCGGTAAAACCGAACAGTTCACCGCCAGCCAGGATCGCGAAAATCACTGCCACGGGGTGCAGGCCAATGCGATCCCCTACCAGCAACGGGGTCAGCACCATACCCTCCAGCGCCTGCCCCACCATGAACACCGCCACGATGCCGAGCATGGGATAAAGGTCGCCACCGAACTGGAACAACCCGGCCACCAGCGCTGCGCCAATACCGATAATGAAGCCCATGTACGGCACAATGGCCGCCAGCCCGGCCATCATGCCGATCAGCAGGCCCAACTCCAGGCCAACCAGCATCAGGCCGGCTGAATAGATGAAGCCCAGGGCGACCATCACCAGCAACTGCCCGCGTACAAACGCGCCCAGCACCTCATGGCACTCACCGGCCAGCTCGACGATTTTCGGTTCGTTCTGGCGCGGCAGCAGGCTGCGCAACTTGGCCATCATCACGTCCCAGTCGCGCAGCAGGTAAAAGCCCACCACCGGGATCAGCACCATGTTCGCCAGCCAGGCGATCAAGGCCAGGCTGGAGGCCGTTGCCTGGGACAGCACCACACCTACGATGTCGGTGGTCTGGCCCATGTGCGCGCCGATGGCCGCCTTGATCTTGTCGAACTTCCAGAAGCCATCTGCAAGCCCGAGGCGCCCCTGTACCCAGGGCAGTGCAACATGTTCAAGCCAGTCCAGCACCTGGGGCGCCAGCTCGTAGAGCCGAACCAGTTGCTTGGCCAGCATCGGGATCAGCACGAGCAGCAAGGCCAGCATTACCAAAGTGACAAGGCCGAACACCACAACCACGCCCCAGGTGCGCGACATGCCCATGCGCTCCAGGCGATCGACCAGGGGGTCTGCCAGGTACGCCAGCAGGATGCCGACCAGAAACGGGGTGAGGATATTGTGCAGGCTATACAGCAGCACGATGAGCAGCAGTGCCAAGCCCAGCCAGATCCAGCGACGCATGTCAGTCATGATGAAGCCTCTTACCAGCGGAAACGCAAGCCATCGAAAGATTTGGGCACTGCTGGGTCAGGGGCGGGCTGCCCTGCCGAGGCTGGCGGTGTGGTGCTGGCAGGCGCGGGGTCGGCCGGCAGCTCCTGCAGCCGCGCAAGACCCAGCTGGGCACGCAACTGCTCGCGGTTGGCCGTGACTGCATAGGTGAAGGTGGTACCTTCTGCCAGTTGCAGGTGAGCACCATAGGGTTCAAGGATGCGAGCCAGTTCGGCGTAGCGTTGCAGGTTCATGCCTTCTACCTGCATCAGCAACTGGCTGCTGGCACCGGGGCGGGTGACGTAGCGCGGCGCAAGGCGGTTACTCACCGCCAGCATCACGGCGTCAGCCAATGCCTCAGGGGCGGCGCCCTCGGCAGTACCCTGCTCGTGCTGGTCCCCCAGCCACAGCTGCCATTTGCCCTGCCACTTGCCGTCCGCTTCCTGGGCGTGAACGGCCAGCAAGGCGTCGGCACCGTACCGCTCGGACGCTTCGCGCAGGGGGCCGGGTTTGCTGGCGTCGATCTGTTTGGCGTTGGCCACCAACTGCTCTTGCAGGTCGGCCAGCGGCAGGCGCAAGGGCAGGCCACGGTGCTGGGCTGCCTGGCGCAAGGGCTGGGCGCTGGGCTGGCCATCGCCGACCAGGTTACTACCCTCGGCGCTGTCGTTCAGCCACCAGCCAAGGATAGACGGGCGGTTGCTGCCCCACAGTGCCAGGCCGGCCTTGCGCAGGGCACGTTCGGTACTGCCAGGGTCGAATTCGACCATCACCGATTCGGGCGGGCCTGCATCGCTGCCCACCTGATTGATGATTTGCTGTGGGTCCTTGCGCAACCCGGCAAGCCCGGGGCTCTGTACAGCCTTCGGGTCGCCGGTCAGGCGCAGTACCAAGGTATCGAAGGCTTGAGCGGTCGCCGCGTTACGCGCCTCGGCCCCCTGCCCTGCCACCTGCTCGCGCACCTGATAAAGGCCAGCGACGTTCTCAGCCTGGGCAACGCTTGCCATGAGCCCCAGACAACCCGCTACCAGAAAATTCAAGAAACGCATGAGGTATCCTTCTCGGACAGAGCGACGGCAAGCTGCAAGCTGCAAGCTGCAAGCTGCAAGCTGCAAGCTGCAAGCTGCAAGCAGGATGCGGTACGGGCCTGGCTTGAAGCTTGAAGCTTGAAGCTTGAAGCTTGAAGCTTGAAGCTTTCGAGACACCGCATCAACACCCCAAACGTTTTTTAGCAATTTCCCGCCCTGCCCGTCGGCGTGAGGATGGCCGCTGCCCGGCAACCCTGATAAAATCGCGCGCCTTCACAGACCACTGAAGTTCAGGCGGCCGCCATCAGGCAGCCAGCCCTGGCCATCACGGTCGTTTCTACGAATCCCTCCCTCTAAAGGCCTGGATCAATGAGCAAGCAACCCTCCCTGAGCTACAAGGACGCCGGTGTAGACATCGACGCCGGCGAAGCACTGGTCGAACGCATCAAGGGCGTGGCAAAACGCACCGCACGCCCTGAAGTCATGGGTGGCCTGGGCGGCTTCGGCGCCCTCTGCGAGATCCCGGCCGGCTACAAGCAGCCGGTGCTGGTCTCCGGTACCGACGGCGTCGGCACCAAGCTGCGCCTGGCACTGAACCTGAACAAGCACGACAGCATCGGCCAGGACCTGGTCGCCATGTGCGTGAACGACCTGGTGGTATGCGGCGCCGAACCGCTGTTCTTCCTCGACTACTACGCAACCGGCAAACTGAACGTCGACGTGGCCGCCACTGTGGTCACCGGCATCGGCGCCGGTTGCGAGCTGGCCGGCTGCTCGCTGGTCGGTGGTGAAACCGCCGAAATGCCCGGCATGTACGAAGGCGAAGACTACGACCTGGCCGGTTTCTGCGTGGGCGTGGTGGAAAAGGCCGAGATCATCGACGGCTCCAAGGTGGCCACGGGGGATGCCCTGATTGCCCTGCCGTCCTCTGGCCCACACTCCAACGGCTACTCGCTGATCCGCAAGATCCTCGAAGTATCGGCCACTGACGTCGAAAGCACCCAGCTGGGCGGCAAGCCCCTGACCGACCTGCTGATGGCGCCAACCCGCATCTACGTCAAGCCGCTGCTGCAGTTGATCAAGAACACCGGTGCAGTCAAGGCCATGGCCCACATCACCGGTGGCGGCCTGCTGGACAACATTCCACGCGTACTGCCGGCCAACGCCCAGGCAGTGATCGACGTGGCCAGCTGGCAGCGCCCGGCAGTGTTCGACTTCCTGCAGGAAAAAGGCAACGTCGACGAACACGAAATGCACCGCGTGCTCAACTGCGGCGTCGGCATGGTGATCTGCGTGGCGCAAGACCAGGTCGAAACCGCCCTGGCTGAACTGCGTGCCGCTGGCGAGCAGCCTTGGGTCATCGGCCACATCACCGAAGCTGCTGAGGGCGCAGCCCAGGTCGAGCTGCAAAACCTCAAGGCACACTGATGCCGAACGCGTTCTGCAATGTCGTGGTACTGCTGTCGGGTTCCGGCAGCAATCTGCAGGCCCTGATCGACAGCTGCCAGGCCCCGGGTAACCCAGTGCGCATCTGCGGGGTGGTTTCCAACCGTGCCGATGCCTTTGGCCTGCAGCGCGCCGCCGCGGCGGGCATCGAACATGTCGTGCTCGACCACACCCAGTACGAAGGCCGTGAGGCCTTCGACGCTGCGCTGATGGCGTGCATCGACGGTTTCGAACCCCACCTGGTGGTGCTGGCTGGCTTCATGCGTATCCTCAGCGGCAGCTTTGTGCGCCATTACCAGGGGCGTCTGGTCAACATCCATCCGTCCCTGTTGCCCAAGTACAAAGGCCTGCATACCCATCGCCGGGCGCTGGAAGCCGGTGATGCGGAACACGGTTGCAGTGTGCATTTCGTGACCGAGGAACTCGATGGGGGGCCACTGGTCGTACAGGCTGTTGTGCCCGTAGCCGCCGATGACACCGTCGAAACGCTGGCCCAGCGGGTGCACTGTCAGGAACATCTGGTCTACCCCCTGGCAGTGCGCTGGTTTGCCGAAGGGCGCTTGCGTCTTGGCGAACAAGGTGCATTACTGGATGGCCAGCCCCTGTCGGCCAGCGGTCACTTGATTCGATCCTAGGAGATTTTATGCGTCGTGCCTTGCTCTTGGCTCTAGCCGTGCTTGCCCTGCCCCTACAGGCAGCAGACTTGAAGCCGTTTTCGGCCAGCTACACCGCCGACTGGAAGCAGTTGCCCATGAGCGGTACCGCTGAACGTAGCCTGGTCAAGAATGCCAATGGCACGTGGAGCCTGAACTTCAAGGCGTCCATGATGATTGCCAGCCTGACCGAGCAGAGCACACTGCGCCAGGACAACGATACCCTGCTGCCCCAGCAGTACCACTTTGAACGGGGTGGCCTGGGCAAGGCGAAGAAGGTCGACCTGAACTTCGACTGGGCCGCCAAGAAGGTGACCGGTACCGACCGTGGCGATGCCATCACCCTGCCGCTGAACCGCGGCGTACTCGACAAGTCGTCGTATCAGCTGGCGCTGCAGCATGATGTGGCCGCGGGCAAGAAGAGCATGACCTACCAGGTGGTCGACGGCGACGAGATCGACACCTACGACTTCCGCGTACTGGGCACCGAAAAGGTCACCACCAAGACCGGCCAGGTGGATGCGGTCAAGGTCGAGCGGGTACGTGACCCCAGCCAGAGCAAGCGCATCACCGAGCTGTGGTTCGCCAAGAACTGGGATTACCTGCTGGTGCAACTGCGTCAGGTCGAAACTGACGGCAAGGAATACGTGATCGTGCTGCAGGATGGTACGGTCGATGGCAAGGCAGTAAAGGGTAACTGAGCCGGGCTTGTCTTGAGTGACTGGAGCCCCGCCTTGCGCGGGGCTTTTTTATGGGACGATGCTGGGGCGGGCGCCGAAGCGCCACAAGCAGGCTTCATGAAACTTGTTTCATGGCGATTTTATTTACTTAGCCTGCTAACAAACTCTATAAAGGGGGTGTGCGACACACTGTCGCAGCCAACTGAAAATGTGGAGTTTACCGATGACAGTCCAAGTAACCGAACGCGACGAATCGAAAATGTCCCATGAAGGCCTGGCCGCTGGCGTGCGGATCTGGGACGTGCACCAACAAGGTCAACTGGTTGGGATGTTCCATAACGAACACGAAGCACAGCAGTACCGCGTCGAGCTGGAAGACCAGGAAAAGCAGCGCACCACGCAATGACCCCTCTTGAACGAAAAACCCCGCCAAGGCGGGGTTTTTGCTGTTACCACATCAGGTCATCCGGGATCTTGTAGGCCGCATACGGGTCATCATCGTCGGCTTCCTCCACATGGGTGTTGAGCAGCAACACCCGGTGCGGGTCGCGCTCCTGGATCTTCAGTGCCGCTTCACGCGGAATCACTTCGTAGCCGCCCCCATGGGACACTACCGCCAGCGCACCATTGCTCAGCTTGCTGCGCATCAGCGCATTGACCGCAATGCGCTTGACCTTCTTGTCATCGACGAAGTTGTAGTAGTCCTCGGTGGTGAGCTTCGGCAGGCGGGTGGCTTCGATCAACTGCTTGATCTGCGCGGCACGGGCTTTCTGCTCGGCCTTTTCCTGCTGCTGGCGGTTGAGCTCCTGGTCACGCTTGGCCTTCTCGGCCATCGCTTCCTTGGCTTGGCGCTGCTGGGTGTCGTCTACCTCTACCTGGCCTTTGTGTTCCAGGCGTTTTTGTTTCTTCTCAGCCTTGTTGGCCTGGGAGACCTGTTTCTGGTTGACCAGACCGGCTTTGAGCAATTGGTCGCGAAGGGAAAGGCTCATGAATGTTCACTCACTTATGCAACAGCTCAGCCGCAGCTGGGCAGGTTCTTTTCCTGACGCTTGGCTTCACCCCAAAGGGCGTCAAGCGCGTCAAGGTTACACTCTTCAATAGGGGTGCCACTGCCGCGCAATGCCTGCTCGATAAAACGGAAACGTCGCTCGAACTTGCGGTTGGCGCGGCGCAGGGCATTTTCCGGGTCTTGCTTGAGGTGCCGCGCCAGGTTGACGGCAGCGAACAACAAATCGCCCACCTCGTCTTCCAACGCATCGGCGTCACCGTCGGCCATGGCCTGCAACACTTCATCCAGTTCTTCACGCACCTTGTCCAGCACCGGCAACGCTGCCGGCCAGTCGAAGCCAACCGTGGCGGCGCGCTTTTGCAGTTTGGCTGCCCGGGACAGGGCCGGCAAGGCTGACGGCACGTCATCGAGCAGCGACAGCTGCTCGGGCGTGCTTTTCTCGGCCCGCTCCTCGGCCTTTATCTCCTCCCAACGGGACTTGACCTGGGCCTCGCTCAGGCTGGGGGTATCCAGCGGCGCATAAAGCTCGCCGGTAGGGAATACATGCGGGTGGCGACGAATCAGCTTGCGGGTGATGCTGTCGACCACGCCATCGAACTCGAAACGCCCCTCCTCCCGGGCCAGCTGGCTGTAGTAGACCACCTGGAACAGCAAGTCGCCCAGCTCACCTTGCAGGTGCTCGAAATCACCGCGCTCGATGGTGTCGGCGACCTCGTAGGCCTCTTCGAGGGTATGGGGGACGATACTCGCGTAGTTCTGCTTGAGGTCCCATGGGCAACCGTACTGCGGGTCGCGCAGGCGGGCCATGAGGTGCAGCAGGTCTTCGAGGGTGTAGGTCATGTAGGCAGGTCCTTCGGCGGTGGCTTCTTCGCGGGTAAACCCGCTCCTACAGGATGGATACAGGTTTTGAAATCTGTACGTTACCTGTGGGAGCGGGTTTACCCGCGAAGCAGGCGCCGCGGTCTCAAGGGGTACGATTACGCCGCGTCTCGATGATGTTCGGCAACTGCGAGATCCGCCCCAGCAGGCGCCCCAGCGCGTCCAGGCCTGGAATCTCGATGGTCAGCGACATCAACGCGGTATTGTCTTCCTTGTTGGAGCGGGTGTTGACCGCCAGCACGTTGATCTTCTCGTTCAGCAACACCTGGGACACATCGCGCAGCAGGCCCGGGCGGTCATAGGCGCGGATGACGATGTCCACCGGGTAGGTTTGCACCGGGATCGGGCCCCAGCTCACCTGGATCATGCGCTCGGGCTCCTTGCCCGCCAGTTGCAGCACCGATGCACAGTCCTGGCGGTGGATGCTCACGCCACGGCCCTGGGTGATGTAGCCAACGATGGCATCGCCCGGCAGCGGCTGGCAGCAGCCTGCCATTTGCGTCAGCAGGTTGCCGACGCCCTGGATCTGGATATCGCCACGCTTGCCACCGCGCGGCCCGCTCGGTTTGCGCGGGACCAGCTCGATCTGCTCGATGCGCTCGGGCTCAAGCAGTTGCTGGGCAGCATTGACCAGGTGCGCCAGGCGCAGGTCGCCGGCACCCAGTGCCGCGAACATGTCTTCTGCCGTCTTCACGTTGGTCTTGTCGGCCAGGCGCTCGAAGTCCACCTGAGGCAGGCCCAACCGGCTTAGCTCACGCTCAAGCAGGGTCTTGCCGGCGGCGACGTTCTGGTCACGTGCCTGCAGCTTGAACCAGTGCACGATCTTGGCCCGCGCCCGTGAAGTGGTCACGTAGCCCAGGTTCGAGTTCAGCCAGTCGCGGCTCGGGTTACCGTGCTTGCTGGTGATGATCTCGACTTGCTCGCCGGTCTGCAGGCTGTAGTTGAGCGGCACGATACGCCCGTTGATCTTGGCACCCCGGCAGTTGTGGCCGATCTCGGTGTGCACCCGGTAGGCGAAGTCCAGCGGCGTGGCGCCTTTGGGCAGGTCGATGGCGTGGCCGTCCGGGGTGAACACGTAGACCCGGTCCGGCTCGATATCCACCCGCAGTTGTTCGGCCAGGCCGCCGATATCACCCAGCTCTTCGTGCCATTCCAGCACCTGGCGCAACCAGGAAATCTTTTCTTCGTAATGGTTGGAGCCAGACTTTACGTCGGTGCCCTTGTAACGCCAGTGGGCGCACACCCCCAGCTCAGCCTCTTCGTGCATACCGTGGGTGCGGATCTGGACCTCGAGGACCTTGCCCTCAGGGCCGATTACCGCCGTATGCAGCGAGCGGTAGCCGTTTTCCTTGGGGTTGGCGATGTAGTCGTCGAACTCCTTGGGGATGTGCCGCCACAACGTATGCACGATACCCAGCGCGGTGTAGCAGTCACGAACCTCCGGCACCAGTACACGTACGGCACGCACGTCGTAGATCTGGCTGAACTCGAGGCCCTTGCGCTGCATTTTGCGCCAGATGGAATAGATGTGTTTCGCCCGGCCGCTGATATCGGCGTTCACGCCCGTGGCCAGCAGCTCGTTCTGCAACTGGTTCATCACATCACTGATGAAGCGCTCGCGGTCCAGCCGACGCTCGTGCAGCAGCTTGGCGATCTGCTTGTATTGATCGGGCTCGAGATAACGGAAGGACAGGTCCTCGAGTTCCCACTTGATGTGGCCGATGCCCAGGCGGTGTGCCAGGGGGGCATAGATGTCGAACACCTCGCGGGCAACCCGCAGGCGCTTCTCGTCGTCGGCACCCTTGACTGCACGTATCGCGCAGGTGCGCTCGGCCAGCTTGATCAGCGCCACGCGCACATCGTCGACCATGGCCACGAGCATCTTGCGCAGGTTCTCGACCTGCGCCTGGGAGCCCAGCACCAGCGACTGCCGGGGGCTGAGGCTGGCGCTGATCGCAGCCATGCGCAGCACGCCGTCGATCAGCTTGGAAACCACCGGGCCGAAGCGCTGGCTGACCTCGGCCAAGGTCACCTTGCCCTCACGTACCGACCGATAGATGACCGCTGCCACCAGGGAGTCCTGGTCGAGCTTGAGGTCCGCGAGGATCTCGGCGATTTCAAGCCCGGCCTGAAAGCTGGAGGTACCGTCTGCCCAGGAATGCTTGGCAGGGTTGCCCTTCTTCTCGACGTCCAGGGCAAACTCGCAGGCGTCTTTCAGCGCAGCGCGGTCCAGTGCCGAATCGACGCTCACCACGTGGTCCAACCACCCTTCGAGATTGATACTGCCGTCGGTGTTGACCGGCTGGTGCACTCTCACCTGTACCATCTTTGTTCTACCTTTCCATACAGCGCACCCCACGGATGCACTGGCAATCACCGCACGGCTGCCAATCCTTGAAAGCCGTACCAAGGGGCCAGCAGCATGCTAGCCCGCTTCGAATAACGCCATGGCCTCGACATGTGCCGTCTGAGGAAACATGTCGAGAATCCCGGCCCTTTTTAACCGGTACCCCTGCCCAACCAGCACCTGCGCGTCTCGCGCCAACGTTGCCGGGTTGCACGATACATAGACCAGCCGTTTGGCCTTGAGGCGGGCGATGCCTTGCACCACCTCGAATGCACCGTCACGCGGTGGGTCCAAGAGTACCGCAGAAAAGCCTTCGGCGGCCCATCCGGAGCCGGCCAAAGGCTGCGATAAATCGGCCTGAAAAAACCGTGCGTTATGCACATTGTTGCTTCGGGCGTTGGCGGCGGCCCTGTCGACCATGGCCTGCACGCCTTCAACTGCTACCACCTCACGCGCCTGGCGGGCCAGTGGCAGGGCGAAATTGCCCAACCCGCAGAACAGGTCCAGCACCCGCTCGTCAGCCTGCGGTGCCAGCCAGGCCAGGGCCTGTTCGATCATCGCCGTGTTGACCTGGGCGTTGACCTGCACGAAGTCCCTTGGTCGCCAGGCGAGCTCCAATTGCCAGGGCGCTAAGGCAAAGCCCAAGGGTGCACCCTGCACCACCGGGGCAGGCTCATCCTCCCCCTGCAGCCACAACTGAGCGCTGGCCTGCTCGCAGAAGGCCTGCAACCGAGCCAGGTCTTCGGCAGGCAACGGCGCCACATGGCGTACCAGCACCGCCTCGGCAGTGCCGCTGAACAATTCCACATGCCCCAGCGCCTGCGGCTTGCCCAGCGAGCGCAGCACGGTTGGCAGATGCCGCAGAATCGACTGCAAGGGCTGTACCAGCACCATGCAATCGTCGAGGGCGACGATGTCCTGGCTGGCTTCGGCGCGCAACCCCACCTCCAGGTGCCGCGCCTTCACGTCCCAGCGCACGGCCACCCGCGCACGGCGCCGGTAGCCGAACTCCGGCCCGCTCAGCGGCGCCGCCCACTGCTCGGGCTGCACGCCGGCCACCCGCTGCAACTGTTCGGCCAGGGTGCGCTGTTTCAGCGCCAGCTGCGCCGCATGGGGCAGGTGCTGAAGGTTGCACCCGCCGCAGCGGGCATAGTGCCGGCACGGCGCCTCGCGGCGCTCGGGGCTGGCTTGCAGCAGCCGCTCCAGGCGCGCGTCCACCACCTTGCCGCGGGCACTGAGCACCCGCGCCTCGACCACCTCACCTGCCAGGGCGCCACTGACGAACCAGGTACGCCCGTCATGAAAGGCAATGCCTCGGCCGTCGCCGGCCAGGCGCTCCACGGTTAATTGCTGCTTCTTGCCCACAGGTACCTGGGGGCTGCGGTTACCGCCGGCTGGCTGGAAGCGCAGGCCGCTGTTGCTCTTTTTCTTGGACATTTAGCTGTGATCGAACAGGCCAGTGGACAGGTAGCGGTCGCCACGGTCGCAGATGATCGCGACCAGGGTGGCATTTTCCACTTCGCGGGACAGACGCAGCATGGCGGCCACCGCACCACCGGAGGACACGCCGCAGAAAATGCCCTCTTCGCGGGCAAGCCGGCGCATGGTCTCTTCGGCTTCCTGCTGGGACATGTCGACGACGCGATCAACCCGGGCGGCATCGAAGATTTTCGGCAGGTACTCTTCTGGCCAACGGCGGATACCGGGGATGGCAGAGCCCTCCATCGGTTGCAGGCCGACGATCTGCACCGCCGGGTTCTGCTCCTTGAGGTACTGCGAGCAGCCCATGATGGTACCGGTGGTGCCCATGGAGCTGATGAAATGGGTAATGGTGCCCTGGGTCTGCTGCCAGATTTCGGGGCCCGTGCTGTTGTAGTGGGCAATCGGGTTGTCGCCGTTGGCGAACTGGTCCAGCACCAGGCCACGGCCTTCGGCCTGAAGCTTTTCGGCCAGGTCCCGGGCACCCTCCATGCCTTCTTCCTTGGTCACCAGGATCAGCTCGGCGCCGTAGGCGGTCATGGCGGCCTTGCGCTCGGCGGTGGAGTTGTCGGGCATGATCAGGATCATCTTGTAACCCTTGATCGCTGCCGCCATCGCCAGGGCGATACCGGTATTGCCGGAGGTGGCTTCGATCAAGGTGTCGCCGGGTTTGATCTGGCCGCGCAGTTCGGCCCGGGCGATCATCGACAGCGCCGGGCGATCTTTCACCGAGCCGGCAGGATTGTTACCTTCAAGCTTGAGCAGGAGGGTATTGCTGGTTTGGCCAGCCAGGCGCTGCAGGCGAACCAGAGGCGTATTGCCGACGCAATCGGCGATGGTTGGGTACTGCAAGGTCATGGTGTGCTTCACAATCCAGGCGGCAGGGGCGCCTATCATACCGGCAAACCCTTGCGCGCCATATCACGCAATCTGTGGTGCATATAGCTACACGCTATATCAAATGCCCAGTCATTGATTTCGGCCTGGCGCATGCGCTGGCAAGCGCAGCCACAGGCGCAACCCACGCGGCCCATTGCGCGCCCACAGGGTGCCGCCCTGGCGCTGGATGGCACTGCGGGCGATGCTAAGGCCCAGGCCAAAGCCGCCGTCACCGGGCCGCGAGCCATCCAGCCGGGAGAACGGCGCGAAGATGCGCTCCAGGTCCTGTTCGGCCACTCCGCCACCTTCATCTTCAAGCCACAGCCACCAGAACCCCGCCTCCCTGCGCCCACCCAGACGCACTACCCCCTCGGGGGGCGAGTGACGAATGGCGTTGCGCAGCAGGTTCTCCAGCGCCTGGGCCAGATAATTGAGGTTGCCCTGCACCCAGCAGCCCGCGGGCACCTCACAGTGCAGGCGGGCGGGTGACCAGCCGCACTCGTAGCAGGCGTTCTCGGCCAGCAGGTCCCACAGCGCCTGCACCTCGATGGGCTCCAGGTTCATCGGCGCGCGCTCGGCGTCCTGCCAGGCCAACTGCAAGGTGCCTTCGACCAACTGCTGCATGCAGTCCACTTCTCGCCTCAGGCGCTCGCGCAACCCCTGTAGCTCGGGCTCGCTGTCGCAGGCCACGCGCAAGCGGCTCAGGGGCGTGCGCATCTCGTGGGACAGGTCACGCAGCAACTGCTGCTGGATAGCCACGGTGCCTTGCAAGCGTTCAGCCATCTGGTCGAATGCCCGCGCCAGTTCGCCCAGTTCGTCGTGACGGGCCAGTAGGCGTGGTGCCAGGCGTGCCGACAGCTGGTCGGCGCGCCAGGCATTGGCCTGCTCGCGCAGTTGGTTCAGCGGCACGATCAGCATGCGGTAAAGGCCCACGCACAGCAGCAGGGTGAACAGCCCGGGGATGATACCGTTGGTGAGGATGCGCCACAGCAGCAGGTACTGGCCTGGGTTGAAGCGCTGTGGCAGCTCGATGACCAGCATGGCCTGCTCTGCGGCGCCCGGGAACGGAACACGCATCCACGGCTGGTCGACGCTGCGCCTGCTCATGGGCCAGTCAACCCCCCGCAGGCGGGTCAGGCGCTGCAGGGCTTGTGCATCGAGCGTGGCGCTGTCCAGCGGCCGCAGGTTGGCATCCAGCACACCCACCCAGCCGTGCTCACGCCGGTGCATCTGCGCCACCCAACGGTCCAGGCCCTCACGCCCACCGCTGCGCCAGGCGTGCTCAGCTTCGGCCGCATAGGCGCGCAACGCTGCACGCGCAGGCTCGTCGAGGTAGGCGTTGCGGGTTTCCATATGCCGGCCCCAGGTGAAGCTGAGCCCGATCATCAGCAGGCAGAAGCCCACCAGCAGAATGGCAAGCTTCCAGAACAGCGAGTGCCGGTCGAGCACGGCCTACTGCACCTCAAGGGCGCTGAGCACGTAGCCTTTGCCCCAGACAGTACGGATCTGCCGCCCTTCGTAGCCGATGCCCTTGAGCTTGCGGCGCAGCTGGCTGACGTGCATGTCGAGGCTACGATCATGCTGCGAATAGCCCCGCTGCAGCACCTGTTGGTACAGGAAGGGTTTGCTCAGCACCTCATCGGGGTTACGGGTCAGCATTTCCAGCAGCCGGTATTCGCTGGGTGTCAGGCCCGCCGCGCAGCCGGCCAGGCGAACGTCCAGGTGCGCCTCGTCGAACTCCAGTTCGCCCCGATCCGTATGTTGTAGCTGCGGCCGGTGGCAGCGCTCCAGGCGCACGCGGCGCAGGATCGCTTCGATACGCACCTGCAATTCGTCCATGCTGAACGGCTTGGGCAGGTAGTCGTCCGCGCCACGCTTGAAACCGACGATACGGTCAGCCTCGGCGCCCAGCGCCGACATCAGGATGACCGGCGTGGCGCCCTGCCTGCGCAGCTGGGTCAGGGCTTCCAGCCCGTTGAGCCCGGGCAGCAGGATGTCGAGCAGCACGACATCGAAGACCCGGCGGCTGGCCGTTTCCAGGCCCTCCAGGCCATTGCGGCACCAGGTGACCTGAAAGCCGCCGCGCTGCAATTGCTCGTGGAGGTAGGCGCCCAGTACAGGGTCGTCTTCGATGGCAAGGATGGCGGGGCTGGGCGTCGCTACAAGATTCATTGGCAACTGCCATTTATTCTCAATTGCCAGATTATTCAGCATCCCGTAGGCGACAGGCAACTGCATCCCGTGCAGCTTGGCCACAGAAGGCAAAAACACCGACTAAACAGGTGCATTAGCCTGGCAGGCGGAGTAACGTCGCCCCTTGGCCGTCATACGCGACGGTGTCCAGGCACATGACAGGAGGCGGTGTGCTCGATCGTTTGGGGATTCGCAGCCGGGTGCTTCTGCTGGCCTTGCTGCCGGCCGGGCTGATGGCGCTGGTACTGGGCAGCTACTTTACCTGGCTGCAACAAAGCGACCTGCGTACGCAGTTGCTGCAACGCGGCAAGATGCTCGCCGAGCAACTGGCGCCTTTGGCGGCACCCGCCATGGCGCGGCCGGCGCCCGCGCAACTTGAACGCATCGCTGCCCAGACCCTGGAGCAGCCCGACGTGCGTGCCGTCGCCTTCCTCGCCCCGGACCGCACACGGCTGGCCCATGCCGGCCCCAGCATGCTCAACCAGCCCCCCAGCGGCGGCAGCGGCACGCAGCTGCTGCAACGCACGGGCAACGACGCCACCCGTTACCTGATGCCGGTCTTCGGCCACCATCGTGACCTGGCCACTGAAGCGGTGCCGGCCGAAGCCGAACGCTTGCTGGGCTGGGTAGAGATCGAACTGTCCCACGACGGCACACTGCTACGGGGCTACCGCAACCTGTTCACCACCCTGCTGCTGATCCTCGCCTGCCTGGTACTCAGCGGGCTGCTGGCACTGCGCATGAGCCGTGCCATCAACCACCCTATCGAACGCATCAAGCATGCAGTCAACCAGCTCAAGGACGGGCACCTGGAAGAACGCCTTCCGGCCATGGGCAGCCATGAACTGGATGAACTCGCCCGGGGCATCAACCGCATGGCCGAAACCCTGCACAATGCCCATGAAGAGCTGCAGCACAGCATCGACCAGGCCACCGAGGACGTACGCCAGAACCTTGAAACCATCGAGATCCAGAACATCGAACTGGACATGGCGCGCAAGGAGGCCCTGGAGGCCAGCAGGATCAAGTCGGAGTTCCTGGCCAACATGAGCCACGAAATCCGCACCCCGCTCAATGGCATCCTGGGCTTCACCCATCTGCTGCAGAAAAGCGAGCTGATGCCGCGCCAGGTGGACTACCTGAACACCATCGAAAAATCTGCCGACAACTTGCTGGGCATCATCAACGAGATTCTCGACTTCTCCAAGATCGAGGCCGGCAAGCTGGTGCTCGACAGCATTCCGTTCAACCTGCGCGACCTGATCCAGGACACCCTGACCATCCTGGCCCCGGCCGCCCACGCCAAACAGCTGGAGCTGCTGTGCCTTATCTACCGGGATACGCCATCGTCGCTGATCGGTGACCCGCTGCGGCTCAAGCAGATCCTCACCAACCTGGTCAGCAATGCCATCAAGTTCACCCGCGAAGGCACGATCGTGGTCCGCGCCATGCTCGAAGACGAACACGAGGACAGCGCGCAGTTGCGCATCAGTGTGCAGGACACCGGCATCGGGTTGTCGCCCCAGGATGTGCGCACCCTGTTCCAGGCCTTCAGCCAGGCCGACAACTCACTGGCCCGGCAACCCGGCGGCACCGGCCTGGGCCTGGTGATTTCCAAACGCCTGATCGAGCAGATGGGCGGCGAAATTGGCGTTGACAGCACGCCTGGGGAAGGCTCGCAGTTCTGGATAAGCCTGAACCTGCCCAAAGCCCACGACGATGTCGAAGCGCTGCCGCTGCAACCCTTGCTCGGCCGCCGGGCCGCCATCGTCGATGGCCATGAACTGGCGCGCCAGGCACTGGACCACCAGTTGCAGGACTGCGGGCTGAGCGTCAGCCAGTTCGCGTCCTACGATCAGCTGGTGCAGGCAGTGCAGGCCGCGAGCCAGGCGGGGCAGCCGTTCGACTTCGCGGTGATGGGCGCCAACCTGGGCACCCTTTCGCCCGAGCAACTGGGCGAGTACTACCAGCAACTCGAACGCCACCACTGCCAGTGCGTGGTGCTGTGCCCCACCACCGAGCAAGCGCTGTATCACCCTTACCTGTCCAACGGGCACGGCCAACTGCTGTCCAAACCCTCCTGCACCCGCAAACTGCGCCGCTTGCTGCTGGAGATGGTGCAACCGCGTCGGCCGCAAAATGAAACCAGCCCACTTCACGGCCAACACCAGCCAAAGATTCTCTGCGTGGACGACAACGCGGCCAACCTGCTGCTGGTGCAGACTCTGCTCGAGGACCTGGGCGCCAGGGTGGTGGCGGTCGACAACGGCTACGCTGCCGTTCAGGCCGTACAGGACCAACCCTTCGACCTGGTGCTGATGGACGTGCAGATGCCCGGCATGGATGGCCGGGCCTGCACCGAACAGATTCGCCTGTGGGAAAACACCCAGAGTGGCAACCCACTGCCAATCGTCGCCCTTACCGCCCACGCCATGGCCAACGAAAAACGCGCCCTGCTGCACGCCGGCATGGACGACTACCTGACCAAGCCGATCAGCGAGCGGCAACTGGCCCAGGTGGTGATGAAGTGGACCGGGCTCAGCCTGGGTTCGCCCCAGCAGGCCCAGGCCGAGCTGCCACCCAACGCCGATGAACTGAAGGTGCTGGACCACGAAGAAGGCCTGCGCCTGGCGGCCGGCAAGGCAGACCTGGCAGCAGACATGCTGAGCATGCTGCTGGCCGCGCTGGATGATGACCGCAGGGCCATACGCGCTGCCCGCGATGCCCAGGACCGCACTGCGCTGATCGAACAGGTGCACCGTTTGAACGGCGCCTCCCGTTATTGCGGTGTGCCGCAGCTACGGGCGGCCTGCCAGCGCAGCGAAACCTTGCTGAAGCAGGACAGTACACAGGCAACCCAAGCCCTGGATGAACTGGACAGCGCAATCGTTCGCTTGGCTGCACAGGCCCGGTCGACCGGCTGAGGTTAATTGCCGACGGGCAGCATTCCACGCCGTTGGCCACGGACACACAAGGAGCCAGACATGCGTGCACTGCTGTTCAGTTGCCAGCATTACGATCAGGAGAGTTTTTCGCGGGCCGCCCAGCATTACGGTGCGGATCTGCACTTCCAGCCCGCCCGCCTGACCCTCGACACGTCTACCCTGGCACAAGGGTATGAGGTGGTTTGCGCATTCATCAATGACGAGCTGGCTGCGCCGGTGCTCGAACGCCTGGCAAGCGGTGGCACGCGCCTGATCGCCCTGCGCTCTGCCGGCTACAACCATGTCGACCTGGCCGCCGCACGGCGCCTGGGCCTGGCCGTGGTACGTGTGCCGGCCTACTCGCCCCACGCCGTGGCCGAACATGCGGTAGCGCTGGTATTGGCGCTGAACCGCCGGCTGCACCGCGCGTATAACCGCACCCGTGAGGGAGACTTTACCCTGCATGGCCTGACCGGTTTCGACCTGCACGGTAAAACCGTCGGCGTGGTTGGCACCGGGCAGATCGGCGCCGCCTTTGCCCGTATCATGGCTGGCTTCGGCTGCCAGCTGCTGGCCTACGACCCGTACCCCAACCCTGACCTACTGGCCTTGGGCGCTCGCTATCTACCGCTGCCCGAGCTGCTGCACGAGGCCCATATCATCAGCCTGCACTGCCCGCTGACCGAAGGCACCCACCACCTGATCAACGCCCAGAGCCTGGCGCAGTTGCAGCACGGCGCCATGCTCATCAATACCGGGCGCGGCGCATTGGTGGACACCCCAGCGCTGATCGACGCGCTGAAAAGCGGCCAGCTCGGTTACCTGGGCCTGGACGTGTATGAAGAAGAAGCCCAGCTGTTTTTCGAGGACCGCTCCGACCTGCCGCTGCAGGATGACGTATTGGCGCGGCTGCTGACGTTCCCCAACGTGATCATCACGGCCCACCAGGCCTTCCTCACCCGTGAGGCACTGGCGGCCATTGCCGAGACCACGCTGGAAAACATCAACCGCTGGGCGGCGGGCAATCCGCAGAACCTGGTGGTGGGTTAGTGCTAGGATACGCGGCATTTCTGGAGGACCCATGGTCGAACACGATTTCCGCTACACGCTTTTCAACCCGCAACACACCCTGATCGAGTGCCGCGCACTGGTGCCGGGCCGCTATCAGGTCACAGGCAACGGCGGCTCGATGCACAAAGGCGACACCTTGCTGGTGACCCTCAAGGGCAGCAAGGACCTGTCCATGCGCTTGGCCGTCGAAAGCGTACGCCACCTGATCAACCCACGCGGCCAATGGGTCGCCGTGGCCAGCGGCCCAGCGTTCAACGAACTGGAAATCCTCAACTGGCAGGTTGAGTGCAACAGCTGCGCGGCAGTACTGGATTTCGAATTCGCCGTGGACGCCAAGCAGGGCAAGAAAGCCCGCCAGCCTGCTGCCAGTGCCCGTATCGCCGAGCTGGGCTGGGTAAGCCGCGACGAGAAGCACCTGTGCCCGCGTTGCCAGGGGGTTGCCCAGTGAAAAACCTGCTGACCGGCGTGCTGATCGCCACCGGCCTGCTTGGCTGCGCCGCACAGCCTGCCAAGCTGCAACAGGAGCGCAGCTATGTGCTTGAGTGGATCGGCGAGCGCCCACTGATCGACGACAGCCACCTGACCCTGACCCTGGCCAGCGACGGCCGTGCCTACGGCAACGCCGGGTGCAACCACTGGTTTGCACCCTACACCCTTGACGGTGAGCGCCTGAGCTTCGGCCATGTGGGCAAAACCCGCAAGCTGTGCGCACCCGCCTTGATGGAGCAGGAAAAGCGCTTCCTGCAGGCGCTGGAAACAGTCCAGCGCTGGGACATGTCCCCTGTGGACCAGCTGCGCCTGTGGCCTGCCGAGGGCAAGCCGCTGCGCTTGTGGCCCGAGGAAGGGTGATGGGTGGTGGGCCGCACGCTGAGCGGTGCTCACGCGTGCCGGCTCGGTAATGCGCGGCCCGCCCGATTTACGCGCCCTTCAACGCCTTGATCTTCGCCTGCAAGCCCTCCAAGGTCTGCTCGCCCAGCAGTTGCTCGCGCACCTTGCCCTTGTCATCGATGATGTAGGTCACCGGCAGCGCCTCGCTGCGTGGCAGGTCATAACGCTCGGCCGGGTCCTGGGCCAGTACGGTGAAACCAATACCCAGGGTGTCGGCTGCCTGCTTCAGGTCCTGGCCCTGCAAGCCATCGAAGTTCACCCCCACCACCCTGACACCGTCAGCCGCCCACTGCTTGGCCGCAGCGTTCAGTTCAGGGATTTCGGTACGGCACGGCCCGCACCATTCTGCCCAGTAGTTGAGCACCAGCCAGTGGCCGTCAAGCTGCTCGGCCTTCACTGCATTACCGTGTTGGTCCACGCCATAATCGGCACCGCAACCACCGAGCAACAAGCTTGCGGTGATGGCCAGTACTGCTGCCAGACGCCTTGCCATGGGTCAATCCTTCTCGAGTTTTAGAGCAAATGGGGCGGTCGCTGCGGTTAGAATAGCCGCCACACCCTGCTGGATGCGACCCCACATGACCGACCTGACGCTCTATCATAACCCGCGCTGCTCGAAATCCCGCGCCGCCCTGGAACTGCTCGAGGCCCGCGGCCTGGCGCCCACCGTGGTGCGCTACCTGGAAACACCTCCCGATGCTGCCACCTTGCGGGCCGTACTGGGCAAGCTGGGCATTGGCGCGCGCGGGCTGCTGCGCACCGGCGAAGACGAATACAAACAGCTGAACCTGGCCAACCCCGCACTCACTGACGCACAACTGGTCGAAGCCATGGTCAGCCACCCCAAGCTGATCGAGCGGCCCATTCTGGTGGCCGGCGACAAGGCCGTGATCGGCCGCCCACCTGAGCATGTGCTGGAGATTTTGCCGTGAGCGAACCCTACATCCTGGTGCTCTATTACAGCCGCCATGGCGCCACCAGCGAGATGGCCCGGCATATCGCCCGTGGCATCGAACTGGCAGGCCTGGAGGCGCGCCTGCGCACCGTGCCGGCCATCTCCACCGAGTGCGAAGCGGTAGCGCCCGACATCCCAGCCAGCGGCGCCCTGTACGCCACCCTGGACGACCTGCGCCACTGCGCCGGCCTGGTGCTGGGCAGCCCTACCCGCTTCGGCAACATGGCAGCACCGTTGAAATACTTCCTCGATGGCACCAGCAGCCTGTGGCTGGGCGGTGAACTGGTGGGCAAGCCCGCTGGTGTGTTCACCTCCACCGCCAGCTTGCACGGCGGCCAGGAGACCACCCTGTTGTCGATGATGCTGCCACTGATGCACCACGGCATGCTGGTGATGGGGCTGCCCTACAGCGAGTCGGCACTGCTGGAAACCCGTGGCGGTGGCACCCCCTATGGTGCCAGCCATCATGCTGGCGCCGACGGCAAGCGCGAGTTGGACACCCACGAAATCGCCCTGTGCCGTGCCCTGGGCCAACGTCTGGCGACCACTGCCAAGGCCCTGGAGGCTGCGCGTGGCTAGGAAGCCCAAGGTGCTGCCGCCGCTGGAGTGGCTGGCGCCGCGCCTGCGCCTGGCGCGGGCAACGAGCCTGGCACTGTTCTTCGGCCTGATCGCCCTGCTGGTGGTGAACAACCTGTGGTTCGCCAACCTCCACGGCGCGCGAGTCGGCGTGATCCTGGCGATTGAGCTGATCCCGTTGCTGTTGCTGCTGCCCGGCATGCTGCTAGGCAGCGCACGGGCCCATGCCTGGACATGCTTCGTGGTGAACATCTACTTCATCAAGGGCGTACTGGCCGCGTTCGACCCGGGGCGGGCGGTGTTTGGCTGGGCCGAAGTGCTGATCAGCCTGGGGCTGTTCATTGCCGCGTTGCTGTTTGTGCGCTGGAAATTCCAGCATGAGCGGCGCATGGCGGGTGAAGGGGGATAAGGTCGGGGGGGGGGGGGGGGGGGCCCCCCCCGCGGGGGGGGGGGGGGGGGGGGGGGGGGGGGGGGGGGGGGC
>NZ_JACVVF010000005.1:0-182214 GCF_016648095.1 Pseudomonas sp. S32 | reverse complement strand
CCCCCGCCCAGCCTGCCTGCGTTCTACCGCGAGCATCGCGGCTGGCTGGAAAACTGGCTGCGCCGGCGCATGGGCAATGCCTGGGATGCTGCCGACCTCAGCCAGGACACCTTCCTGCGCGTACTGGCCAGTGCTCAGCCGCTTGCCGACATTCACGAACCGCGTGCCTACCTGTTGACGGTGGGCAAGCGCCTGCTCAGCAACTTCTATCAGCGCCGCAGCCTTGAACAAGCTTACCTGGATGCCCTGGCGCAACTGCCTGAGCAATACGTGCCCTCGCCCGAGCAGCGCTGGGTGTTGCTGGAAAGCCTGCAGGCGCTGGACGAACTGCTCGATGGCTTGAAGCCTGCGGTGCGCAAGGCGTTTCTCTGGAGCCAGCTCGAGGGGCTGGGCTATGCCGAAATCGGCGTGCGCCTTGGCGTATGCGAGCGTTCGGTAAAGCGCTACATGGCTCAGGCCTACGAACATTGCCTGCTGGCCGAGCTGGAATGAACCCGCAACCCCCAGAAATGCGCGATGCCCTGCGTGGCGCCGCGCGCTGGCTGTCGCTGCTGGACTCGGGCAGTGCCAGCGATGCGGACCTGTCGCGCCTTGAGCAGTGGCGGGCCAGCAATCCTGCCCATGAGCACGCCTGGCAGAAGGCACTGCTGCTGCGCCAGCGCTTCAGCAGCTTGCCCGGCAGCCTGGCCATGGCAACCCTGGACCGGCCGGATGCTGGCCGCCGGGCGTTGCTCAAGCAGGCATTGGGCGTGGCGGTGCTGTTACCGACGGCCTGGTTGATCAGCCGCGAACTGCCTATCGACGCCTGGGCTGCGGACGTACGTACCGGGGTGGGCGAACGCCGCGAATTGCGGCTGGCCGATGGCACGTCGGTGCAGTTGAACACCGACAGCGCCGTGGATATCGACGGCCCAGGCCGGCGTATCACACTCAGGCGGGGAGAGGTGGCGGTGAAGACCCCTGGCAACCTCGACCTGCGCGTGCAGGTGCCTACCGGCCAGGTACAGCTGGGAGGCCAAGGGTCAGGCGCCGCCGATGTCTGTCTGCGCCTGCTGGACCCAGGTTGCCGAGTGTCGGTGACGGGTGGCCGCGTGCGCCTGCAGCCCGGGCATGGCTCGCCGGTGATCCTCGAAGCTGGGCAGCAGGCTACCCTGCTCGATGGCGGGGTGGATCTCGTGACCGCTGTGGAACCCTGGCTGCTGGGCTGGCGCGAGGGCGTGCTGCGCCTGGATGATCGCCGCCTGGGGGAGCTGCTGGCCGAGCTGCGCAGGTATCGCCCCGGCGTGCTGCGCTGGTCACCGGCCATCGACGGGTTGCGGGTGACCGGCACCTTCCGCCTGGACGACACGGACCAGGTACTGGCCCTGCTTGCCGCCAGCCTGCCGGTGCAGGTGCAGGCCCGTACCCGTTACTGGGTCACCCTGGCCCCACGAGAAAATTCCGCATGAGGCTGTCCCCTTTTTTTCGCTCACCGGTCATTACCGGTAGAAGACCATGAAGGGGAGCTTTTTCAGATGCGTGCAGTAAAGTCCAACCGTGTGCGCCCGCTGGTGCGCGCCGTGCGTCCGTTGTTTGCCATGAGCCTGCTGCTGAGCCTGCCCACCTGGGCCGAGGAGCCCGTGCGGCGGGCTTACCAGGTACCTGCCGCCAGCCTTGGCGCGGCCTTGACCGGCTTTGCCGACCAGGCTGGCGTGAGCCTTTCGCTGGACCCTGCGCTGGTGCGTGGTTTGAACAGCGAGGGGTTGTCTGGCCGCTACAGCGTGGATGAAGGCTTCATGCAGCTGCTGCGCGGCAGTGGCCTGCAACTGCTGCCGGTGGGCGAGGGCGCCTTTACCCTCATGCCGGCACCGCAAGCGGGCGCCGCACTGGAAATCGCCCCCACCAGCATCATCAGTGGCCTGCCGGGCGGCAACGACGCGCAGCCCTACGCCGGCGGCCAGGTGGCGCGGCAGGGTGCCCAGGGCCTGCTGGGGACGCGGGACTTCATGGAAACGCCGTTCAGTATCACCAGTTACACCAGCGACCTGGTCAAGAACCAGCAGGCGCGCACCTTGGGTGAGCTGGTCGCCAGCGACCCTTCGGTACGTACCACCAACCCGGCGGGCGGGCGCTTCGAGCAGTTCACCATTCGCGGTTTCAGCCTGTTCAACAGCGACGTGGCCTACAACGGCCTGTACGGCCTGCTGCCGACCTATTCCATCGACATGGAAATGGCCGACCGGGTGGACATCATCAAGGGCCCCAGCCAGCTGATCAACGGCATCGCCCCGCGTGGCAGCGTAGGGGGTGGCATCAACGTGCAGCCCAAGCGCGCCACCGACAAGCCCATCACCGAGTTCACCGGCAGCTATGCCTCGGCAGGCCAGGCCGGCGGCGCGGTGGACATTGGCCGGCGCTTCGGGGAAGGGCAGCAGTTCGGCGTGCGCTTCAACGGTGTGAAGCAATCGGGCGACACCGAATGGGACCACCAGAGCGTCGACCGTGAAATGGCGGTGCTGGGCCTGGATTTTCGCGGCGACCGCCTGCGCCTGTCGGCCGACCTGGGCCATACCGAGCGCGATACCGACGCCCCGCAGGAGCGGGTGCTGGTAGGCGCGCGCGCCAAGGTGCCGAAGGCCAGCGATGTGCACCGCAACTACGCCCAGGCCTGGAGCAAGGCGCGTACCAACGACACCTTCGGTGCCGTGCATGCCGAGTACGACATCAGCGAATCGCTGCTTGCCTACGGCGCTGTGGGCGCGCGCAAGAGCAACCATGACTTCCTGCGCCACAACGTGTCGATCATCAACGATGCGGGCGACTTCACTGTGCAGCCACGTGATTTTACCCGTGACGAGTCGGTGCGCACGGCCATGGCCGGGTTACGCAACTGGTTCCACACCGGCCCGGTCAGCCACGAGGTGAACCTGGCCGCCACCTACTACTACATGGACTTCACCAACGGTGGCGCCCGCTATGCGTCGTCGCCCAGCAACCTGTACCACCCGGCCGCAATACCGGCCCCTGGCACACCCACCCGGCGCGACTCCAAGGACTACACCGAGAACCGCTTCTCGGGCGTGGCCCTGGCCGACACGTTGGGCTTTTTCGACGACAACCTGTTGGTCACCCTGGGCCTGCGCTGGCAGCGCGTGCAGGTGGACGACTGGAGCGATGGTGTGAAAGGCGACACAGCCTACGACGAAGAAAAGGTCTCGCCGTCGGGCGGTGTGCTGTTGAAAGTCACCGACCAGCTGTCGTTGTACGCCAACTACATGGAGGGCTTGAGCCAGGGCAAGATCGCACCTTCGACCTCCATCAACGAAGATGAAATCTTCCCGCCGTTCACCAGCCGCCAGGTGGAAGTGGGCGCCAAGTACGACCTGGGCAAGGTCGCGTTCACCGCCAGCGCGTTCCGTATCCGCCAGCCGGCCTACGAAACCAACCCCGGCTCCCGCGTGTTCGGTGCCAATGGCAAGCGTAATAACCGTGGCATCGAGCTAAGCGTGTTCGGCGAGCCGCTGGACGGGGTGCGGCTGCTGGGCGGGGTGATGTACATCGACAGTGAACTGACCGATACCGTGGGCGGTGCCTATGACGGCAACCGCGCCCCCGCCACCCCGGAGTACAACGTCAACCTGGGCGCCGAATGGGACGTACCCGGGGTGGACGGCCTGACGCTGACAGCGCGCGGCACCCACTCCAGCTCCCAGTACCTGGACCAGAACAACAGCAAGAAGATCGACGGCTGGGAGCGCTATGACCTGGGTGCCCGCTATGCCTTCAAGGTGGACGCCACGCAGGTCACCCTGCGCGCCAGTGTCGAGAACGTGCTGGACGACCGCTACTGGAGCTCGGCCGGCGCGCCCGATGACGCCGAGCCGGGGCTCACCTTGTCCACCCCGCGCACCTACCTGCTGTCGGCCACCGTGGGCTTCTGAGCCCCGGCGGCTGCTATGCCGGGTCGGGAATGACGGCGATCACGTCGATCTCCATCAGCCACTCCGCCTGGGCAAGCCCGGCAACCACCAGGCCGGTGGAAATGGGGAACACCCCCTTGAGCCATTTGCCGACTTCCTTGTACACCGGCTCGCGGAAACGCGGGTCGGTGATGTAGGTGGTGGTCTTGACGATGTGCGACAGGTCGGAACCGGCTTCTTCCAGCAATTGCTTGACGTTCTTCATGGCTTGCTCGGCCTGCGCCCGGGGGTCGCCCAGGCCTACCAGGTTACCTTCGAAGTCGGTGCCTACCTGGCCGCGAACATAGACCGTGTTGCCGGCGCGCACCGCCTGGCACAGGTCGTTGTCCAGGGTCTGGTTGGGGTAGGTGACCTTGGTGTTGAACATGCGGATGCGGGTGTGGGTAGGCATCAGTGGGCTCCTAGGGTGCTGACGGTGCTGAGCTTGGGGTGTGGCTGGTCATCAGCGGCGCGCTGCTCGCGGTCGCGGTAGGCCAGGTAGGTGCGCTGGGTGGCGATGTGGCCAGCGACGTGCTTGGCGTCGTGCCATACGCCCCAGATGAACGAGGAGCCACGGCGCGACAACCAGGGCAGGCCGAGGAAGTACACGCCGGGCTCGCGGGCGACCCCGCGCTGGTGCTGGGGCTTGCCGTTGGCATCGAAGGTGTCCACCTGCAGCCAGCTGAAGTCCACGCCGTAGCCGGTCGCCCAGATGATAGTGCCCACACCGGCCTTGGCCAGGTCCAGTTGGCGCAGCGGGGTGCGCATGCAGGCGGGGTCGGGCAGGCGTTTGCGGGCGTCGGGCTCTTCGGGCAGGTCCAGGCCGTTGCGCGCCACGTAGGCATCGGCAGCGTCGAGCAGGGCCAGGTAGTTCTCGTCACCGCGGTTGATGTTCTCTACCAGGTTGTCCTGGAAGTGCGCGACGCCATCGCTGAACGACTGGGTCAGGCCGACCAGGGTCATGCCCTGGTGGGCAAGGGCACGAAAATCGACGGTATGGCCGCCACGGGCACCACTCACCGCGATGGTGACGTGTTCGCGCCCAGGCTTGGCAATTTCGGCATCCCATTCGCCCAGCACCCCCAGCCACCAGCAGAAGTCGCGGTTGCGGTAGGCGCGCGGTGGGCGGTCGTGGGCCCCCACCGAGAGGTACACCTGGCGCCCGGCGCGCATAAGTTCCTCGGCAATCTGCACCCCGGACGACCCGGCGCCCACCACCAGCACGGCACCTTCTGGCAGTTGCTGCGGGTTGAAGTAGGCCGCCGAGTGGATCTGATGCAGGTTGGTGTCCTTGGGGGCGATGGCCGGGATCACCGGCTTCTGGAACGGCCCGGTGGCAGCCACCACCCGGTTGGCGCGGATCACGCCCTCGTTGGTTTCGATGGTGAAGCCGGGGCGGTCGCTGTTGCGCACTACTTTGCGCACTTCGATGCCGGTGCGCACCGGCAGGTTGTACTTGCGTACGTAGTGTTCGAAGTAGTCGGCTACCTGGTCCTTGCCGGCGAAGGCATCGGCGTCCATGTCGAACGCCAGGCCCGGGAAGCGGTCGTGCCATACCGGCCCGTTGGCCACCAGCGAATCCCAGCGGCCGGTGCGCCAGGCTTCGGCGATGCGGTTGCGTTCCAGTACCAGGTGCGGCACGCCCAGCTTGCTCAGGTGTTCGCTCATGGCCACACCGGCCTGGCCGGCGCCGACGACGAGGGTGTCGATTTCGAGGTTGTTCAGTGTCATGTCCGAGCCCTTGTTCAGGCGGTTTTTGTGAGGTCGGTTGGAAGACCGCCGTTTACCTGGGGCCAGACTAGGGATGCCCGGACGATGGCGAAAATAGTATTTAGCTGGTGCTTGCCGATAAATTGGCGAAGGCCCCGGCGGGCCGGGGGTGCACCGTGCGTGCTGGCCGTTCAGGCGTGGTAGCGGGGGCGAAGGGTTAGTTTTTTGTTGCTCAAGGCCTCGGAAAAAGGTGGTTTCCTGGGCCACGGGCTTGCTCCCAGAATGCCTTCCAACCGCATAGCACAACAGGATCCATGCCATGACCTTCTCCATCATCGGGCGCTGCCAGGAAACCGGCCAGGTCGGTATCGCCATCAGTTCTTCCAGCATCGCGGTCGGTGCCCGCTGCCCCTGGGTCAGGGCCGGGGTAGGCGCGGTTGCTACGCAGAACATAACCTTGCCCGCCCTCGGCCCGCAGATTCTCGACGCCCTTGAGCGCGGACAAGTGCCCCCGGCCGCCGCCCTGGACCAGGTGCTGAGCGCCAATGGCTGGAGTGAATACCGCCAGGTCACGGTGATCGACAGCCACGGCCAGGTGGCGCTGTTCACCGGGCGTGAAGCCCTTGGCACCCATCATGCCGTGGCCGGGGAGCAATGTGCGGCAGCCGGTAACCTGCTGGCCTCGGCTGCCGTGATAGAGGCCATGGTGCAGGCATTCGAGCAGGCCAGCGGGCACCTGGCTGACCGCCTGCTGGCCGCCATGCACGCGGCGATGGCGGCAGGCGGTGAAGCCGGCCCGGTGCATTCCGCCGCGCTCAAGGTTGCCGGCGAGCTGACCTGGCCGTTGGTGGACCTGCGGGTAGACTGGGCCGACAGCGACCCCATCGGCGCCCTGCAGGGCTTGTGGCAGGCCTATCGCCCGCAGATGCAGGACTATGTGACCCGCGCCCTGGACCCGACCGCAGCCCCCAGCTACGGGGTGGCGGGCGATGAGTGAGTTCGCCAGCCGCACACTGTTGGCCCGGTTGGTGGGCTTTGCCACGGTCAGCCGCGACTCCAACCTCGACCTGATCGGTTTCGTGCGCGACTACCTGGCCAGCCTGGGCGTTGCCAGTGAGCTGTTCCTCAACACAGAAGGCACCAAGGCCAACCTGTTCGCCACCATCGGCCCCACAGACGTCGCGGGTATCGTGCTGTCGGGGCATACCGACGTGGTGCCGGTCGATGGCCAGGCCTGGACGGTGGCACCCTTCACGCTCAGCGAGCACGACGGCCGGCTTTATGGGCGGGGCACCGCCGACATGAAAGGCTTCATCGCCTCGGTGCTGGGGGCAGTCCCGGCATTGCTGGCCGAGCCGCTGCGCATGCCTGTGCACCTGGCGTTTTCCTATGACGAAGAGGTGGGCTGCCTGGGTGTGCGCTCCATGCTGGCCGCCCTTGAGCAGCGCCCGCTCAAGCCCCGGCTATGCCTGATCGGCGAGCCTACCGAACTCAAGCCGGTGCTTGGGCACAAGGGCAAGTTGGCCGTGCGCTGCCAGGTGCAGGGTGCAGCCTGCCACTCGGCGTACGCCCCGTATGGGGTCAATGCCATCGAATATGCGGCCAAGCTGATTGGCAAGCTGGGTGACCTGGGTGAGGCGCTGGCCAGCCCCGAACGGCATGACTGCCGTTTCGACCCGCCGTTTTCCACAGTGCAGGCCGGCGTGATCAAAGGGGGCACGGCGCTCAATATCGTGCCCGCGCATTGCGAGTTCGATTTCGAAGTGCGGGCCTTGCCAGGCTTTGATGCCGCCACGGTCGCCAGCCAGTTGCAGCAGTATGCCGACGCCGAGTTGCTGCCACGGATGCGCAAGGTCAACCGCGACAGCGCTATCCGCCTGCAAACCTTGAGTGCCTACCCTGGGCTGGCGACCCCGGCAGACAGCGAGGCGGCGCAGTTGCTGGCGTTGCTCAGTGGCTCGGAGGCGTTCGGTACGGTGGCATTTGGCACCGAAGGAGGGTTGTTCGACCAGGCCGGTATCCCGACCGTGGTGTGTGGCCCTGGTAGCATGGACCAGGGCCACAAGCCCGACGAGTTCGTCAGCGTCGAGCAGTTGCGGGCGTGTGACGCGATGTTGGCCAGGCTGGTGGCCTACTTGCGCCAGGTGCCTGTCAGAAGCTGGCCTTGACCTGCAGCCCGACCACCAGGGCGTTGTCGATGGCTTTGCCCGAGAACGCGCCTGGCTCGATGATGTACTGCACATCCGGCCGCAGGTTCAGCCACGGTGTGGCCTGGTAGCCGTAACTCAGCTCGATCAACTGCTCGGCGCTGTCGATGCCCGGGTAGGGGCGGCCGGCATCGAAGGCAGCCTCTTGCTGGACGTCCCGGCTGCGTGGGTTGGGCACCGCACGGCCGTAGCCCAGGGCCACGGTATCCCGCGGCCGCCCCTGGAACGGTTGATACAACACCACGCCTGCGCCATACCACTTGGTGAAAGGCGAAGCCGCCTTGCTGGACGCCGAGTACTGGCCAAACGCATGCAGGCTGCGCCCTGGCAGGCCAGGGTCGTTCCACACGGTCTGGTCGATCAGCAGGTAATGGCCGCCACGGCCCGCCACCTGCTTGTCGCTGCCGATACGCTTGGCGTCGGAGCTGTCGTAGTAGTAACCCAGCTTGTACTCGCCGGGCAGCTCGCCCTGAAGCTTGTAGACCAGCTCAACCGGGACCACGGTGCCGGTGGTGTGCTTGGGCCCCAGGTGCCAGGCCCGGCTGGAATTGCCGTTGCTTTCCGGGTCGACGTTGAAGGCGGCAACCCGCAGTTGCCAGGCGGGCGACAGGTCGTACTTCACGCGTACGCCAAGGCGGGCGTTGGGGTAGTTGGTCCAGCCGCTACCACCGGACATGTTCAGCGGGTGGCCGCAGAAACCGGCGTTCATGAAGTTGCACAAAATGCCACTGTCCAGGCCGCCCAGGTCGTTGCCCATGGCCATGTAGCCGAGCTTCACGTTCAGCGCCGGGGTAAACAGGGTGCGCTCGTAGCTCAGTTCGGTCAGGCGGGTGTAGAGCCCGCCGTAGTTTTCCTGAATCGGCAGTCGGTTGCCTACCAGGTCTTCGGAGGCGCTGTTGCCCCGGCGATCGTTGATGGTCAGTTGCACCTTACCGCCGTTGTCCAGGCCATACAGCTTGGACAGGTCAAACTGGACGCCCAGTTTGACGTTTTGCGAGTAACGCGCCGAGCGGTGCAGGCCGCCGTGAGCGTTGTAGGCGGTTTCACCGCTGTAGTCGGCGGTGAAGCGGATGCCGTCTGCCTCTAGCTGATGGCGCAGGCCGCCCCAGTCGCCTGTTAGCGTGCTGCGGGTCATCAGGCCGCCGTCGGCGAGGGCAGGGGTGCTGGCCAGGGCCAGCAGCAAAGCAGGAGTCATGCGGGTTGCGGATAGCATTGCGGGGGTCTCGGGGAGTCTTTCAGGGCCTCTGGGCGGGTAAAACCGCCCCCCACGCAGGCGGGTAGCACACCCGCCTGAACTAGCCGGCGCACCGGGCCGGCTGTGGGGTTGGGCTCACCTGAACCTGGCGGGAACAGGTGAGCCCGCGCCAAAGGCGTCACGGTCTCAAGGCAGGGCGTAAGCGATCACATAGTCGCCCCGGTCAGTCGACTGGCGTGCGCCGCCCGCGGTGATCACCACGTACTGCTTGCCGGTCTTGGGCGACACATAGGTCATCGGGCCACCCTGGCTACCCACCGGCAGGCGTGCTTTCCAGATCTCGTTACCGTTGCTGCTGTCATAGGCGCGCAGGTAGAAGTCCTGGGTGCCGGCAATGAATACCAGCCCGCCTTGGGTCGACAGGGTGCCACCGAGTGTCGGCAGGCCGATCTTGATGGGCAGGTGCATGCGGATGCCCAGTGGGCCGGTGTCTTCCACGGTGCCAACCGGGACCTGCCAGGCCACCTGGCGGGTTTTCATGTCGATGGCGGTGAGGGTGCCGAACGGCGGAGCCTGGCACGGAATGCCGGCCACCGATAGGAAGCGGTTCTTGTTCACCGCATACGGCGTGCCTTTGAGCGGTACCGCGCCCATGCCGGTGTTCAACGACTCGCCACCGGAGGCTGCCTTGCCCTGGTTCTGCGAAGGGATCATCTGGATCCACAGGCCCAGGCGCATGTCGTTGACGAAGATGAAGCCATGTACCGGGTCAGTGGAAATACTGCCCCAGTTCATGCCGCCCAGCGAGCCGGGGAAGCTCAGCGACAGGTCCGTGCCTGGCGCGGTGTACAGGCCGTCGTAGCGCATTTTCTTGAAGTCGATGCGGCACAGCAGCTGATCGTACGGGGTGGCCCCCCACATGTCCGACTCGGTCAGGGTCTGCGCACCGATCTGCGGCATGCCCACCGATTTAGGCTGGGTTGGCGAGTAAGGCTCGTTGGGGATGTTGCTCGGCTTGACCGGCACTTCGTCGACCTGGGTCAGCGGCTTGCCCGTGGCGCGGTCCAGCACGTAGATCTGCCCGGCCTTGGTGCCGATCACAACCGCAGGCACCGACTGGCCGTCGTCCTTGGTGAAGTCGATCAGGCTCGGCTGCATCGGCAGGTCGAAGTCCCACAGGTCGTTGTGGACGGTCTGGTAGACCCACTTCTGGTTGCCGGTAGTCGCGTCCAGGGCCAGGACCGAAGCGCCATAGGTGTGGTCCAGCTTGTTGCGTTCCACACCGTAGATGTCGGTGGAGGACGAGCCCATGGGCAGGAACACGGTGTTCATCGCCGGGTCGTAGGACATCGGCGCCCAGCTGTTGGGGGTGCTGCGCACGTAGGTCTTGTCACCCTGTGGCGCCTGACGGTCTTGCGGGTTGCCCGGGTCGAACGCCCAGCGCATGGCCCCGGTGTATACGTCGAAGCCACGGATCACCCCCCCTGGCATGTCGGTTTGCACGTTGTCGGCAACACGCCCGCCAACCACCACCGTGGTGCCGGCCATCAGCGGCGCCGAGGACAGCTGGTAGTAGGAGTCCGGAACATCGCCCAGGCCAGCCTTGAGGTCGACTTGGCCATTGTTGCCAAAGCCCTGGCAGAACTCACCGTTGTCGGCATCCACGGCAATCAGGCGACCGTCGATGGTGTTGGTGAGCAGGCGGCGCTGGCAGTTGGCACCCGCAGGCACGCTGGCGACGCTGACCGGGGTGCTGTTGGGCTGGGTAGGCTGGGCCACGGCCGTGGTGGCGTCGAAGTAAGCCATGCCACGGCAGCGCTGCCAGACCTTGGACTGGGCGTTGATGGCGTTCTTCCACAGCTCCTTGCCAGTATCGGCATCCAGCGCGATCAGGTTGTTGTGTGGGGTGCAGATGAACACCTTGTTGCCAATCTGCAACGGGGTGAGCTGGTCTTCGGCACCGTTGCCGTCACTGATGGCTACGTCGCCGGTGTGGTAGGTCCACGCCACTTTCAGTTTGTCGACGTTGTCACGGCGGATCTGGTCCAGCGCTGCAAAGCGGCTGCCACCTTCGGTATTGCCATAGTGGGCCCAGTCTTTCTGTGCGGTGCCGGGCTCCACCGGGGTCAGGCCAGGGCCGTTGCCGGTGGGCGCAACGCTGGGGTGGGCGACGAACATGTTGCCGGCGGCAATCGCCAGCACTACGCCCATGACCGCCGCCACGCCGTAGGCGCTGCGCCCTGCGCTGGCACCGCTGGCCCGTGCCAGCATCGGGTAGGCAAGGGCGACGACCGCGCCGATGGCGCCGAACATGAACAGGCGCGAGAACAGCGGCCAGAACACCAGGCCGGCGTCAGCCAGGGCCCACAGCACGGTACCCAGCAGGAACACGGCATACAGCCAGGCCCCGGCCCGCTTGCGCCGGGCGATGAGGATGCCGGCCAGGGCCATGGCCAGGCCGCCGATCAGGAAGTACCAGGAACCGCCCAGGCCGGCGAGCTTGAAGCCGCCGGCGGCCAGTAGAAGGCCAAGCAGGGCAATGATGATGCCCAGCCCGCCCAGGACGAAGGTTGAGGCGCCAGAAGTGCGCGGAGTGTGTGTCATGCCAGGGATCTCAGCAGGTGGAATGCGCCGAGTTTAAACGCTTAGCTTGCTAATTAACAAGTTGGTACAAAATATTCTGAGGCTGATTGTCGCAGGCCTGGAACTTATAAAACGCTGCCAAATACCGGCAAATGGCTCGCAAATACAAGTTAACTTGCGGCTAAAAACGTTATTGAATCCAGGTGTAGACTTTCGTAGAACCCGTTGATAGCTAGGCGCCAAGCGGCAGCAGTAAACCAATCACCACGAACAGCCCACCGCAACAGCGGTTGAACCCGGCGCCGCCCTGGTTCAGCCACGGCCGGATGCGAAACGCCAAGCGGGCCAACAGGTACTCCACCGCAAGCTCGACACTGGCAAAGGTGGCTGCCATCACCGCGAACTGCACGGGCAGGTCGCGCTGCGGGTCGATGAACTGCGGCAAGAAGGCGCCGTAGAACAGCAGTACCTTGGGGTTGGCCAGGGCCGACAGCAGGCCTTGGAGAAACAGGCTGCCATTGCCCTGTACAGCCCCATGCCCGGCTGCTGCGAGGTGAAGCCCCGGGCTGCGCCACAGTTGAATGCCCAGCCACACCAGGTAGGCACCGCCCGCCCATTTCAGCCCGCTCAACGCTGACGGGTATGCCTGCAACAGCGCACCGATGCCGAACATGGCCAAGGCGATCAGCGCAACGAACCCCACCACGCCGCCGAGAATGGTGAACAGGGTGCGACGTGCGCCATAGAGTGCGCCGTGGGTGAGGGCCAGCAGGCTGTTTGGCCCAGGGGTAACGGCCAGCCCAGCACTGGCCAGCAGGTAGATAAGCCAAGTTTCGATTGCCATGCTGCGAGCACCAGTTGCCGGAGAGAGCGTCAGTTTAGGAGGCCTTGTTGACGGGTGCAGGGTAGTATCTGGTCATTCCATGGTCATATCTGGACAGCCTGTATGCACCCCGACATTCGCTTGCTGATCGTACCGATGCCCGATTTTGCCCTGCTGCCTTTCGGTGCTCTGCTCGACAAGCTGCGTTTCAGCGCTGACGACGAGGATTACAGCCGCCAGCGTTATTGCGCCTGGACAGTAGCCGGGCTGACGGCAGAGCCGGTCATCTCCAGCTGCGGTGCGGTGGTGCAGGTGGAGGCTGCAGTCGATCAGCTGGAATTGTCTGGTTTTGACTACTTGGTGCTGCTGGGTGGTCGAGGCGCCATGGCAACGGCGGCCAAGGCGCCAGCCTACGCAGGGCTGCTGAAAAAAGCCGCCAGGGCAGGGGTGAAGTTGGTGGGCGTGGACAACGCAGCTTTTTTGCTGGCAGCGTGCGGCCTTCTGCAAGGGCACAGGGCGGTGATTCACTGGCGCCATCAAGCTGAATTTCGCGCTGCTTTCCCTCACCTGCAGATGCTCCCGGAGCAGCTGTTCTGCATCGATGGCGACCGCATTACCTGCGCGGGGGGGACCGCGGTTGTCGACCTGGTTGTAGCCTTGCTGGCAAAAGCGTGTGGGCGAGCCCGAGCGCTGAAAGGGCTGGCAGACATGCTGATGGATGAACCCCGAGACAGCCACCACGCATTGCGAACGCTGGAGCCTGGGCCCGGCGCAGGTCAGCTGGTGGCACGCGCGCAGGCGCTGATGCGCCACCACCTGGGCACGCCATTGCCTGTGGAGCACCTGGCGGCTGAACTGGGGATCAGCAGGCGGCAACTGGACCGGCAGTTCCAGGCCAGCCAGGGCATGAGTGCCAAGGCCTGGTGGCACGAGATGCGTCTGCAACAGGCGCGCTGGCGCCTGCTTAACTCCAGCCACAGCCTGGCACAGATCGCCTACGAGGTCGGTTTGGGGGATGCCAGCCACTTGGGCAAATGCGTGCGCAAGCGTTTTGCGTGTACGGCGCAGCAGTTGCGCGCAGGGGGCGGGTAGGCCTGACGCCTGTCAGGCCGGCCTGGCCCGATTACTGGGGGGTGCCGAACAGGCCGGTCCAATAAATGCCAGCATCGCTTTTCGGGTCGGTGGCATAGGCGGCGCCCAGGTCACGGAAGTCCGGGTTCATCAGGGTTGCGCAATGCCCAGGGCTGTCGAGCCAGCCTTGAACCACCTTTTGCGCAGTGTCGCGCCCAGCGGTGATGTTCTCACCAATCTGCTGGTACAGATACCCTGCCAGTTCGGCGCGATCACCCGGTGTACGGCCATCCTTGTCGATATGGTCGAAGAAGTTCTGGTTGGCCATGGCCCGCGTATGGTTGGCAGCCACTCCAGCCAGTACGGCGTTCCAGGTAAGTGGCGGCGCGGCGGCGAACGGCTGGCCACCGCACTGGCGCGGTTGCTGGCGTGCTGCATTGATTGCCTGCAGTACCTTCTGCCCTTCGGCCTGCCAGTCGCCAAGGCGACCGCTTAGCAGAGGGCGTGCCAGCACGATCCGCCAGTCTCGCCCTTCCTGGCTGACGCCGATGTCCACGAACTGCGGGTCGAGCACCACCTGGCAAAAGCTTTCTTCGATGGCATGCATGGCCGCACGGGCATCACGCGGGCCAGACAGGCTGATGGCCTGCACGTTGACCATGGGGTAGGCCGCACGGGTCATGGCCTGCTGCAGGTCGCGGGTGCCCTCCGGTGACAACGCCAGGCGTGTATCGCTGTTGAGCGGGGGAAGCTCCAGCGAAGCCTCCGTGCCACAGGACTGTGCCGTGCTGCGGTAGACATTGATCGAGTCGATCAGCTGCGCCTCTTCGCCGGTTACTGCCAGCGCTCCAGTCGAGACAAGCAGGCCCAGCGAAAAGGCAGCAACGGATGGCAGGACGCGCATGTGGATCTCCCTGTAACTGGCAGCGTCGTGGTTCGCGCTGCTCATCCTACACAAGCCCGGTGGTTTACGCCCGAGCCTGTGCAACCCATTGAACGGGTTGGCATGCACCGATGTGCCGTGAGTTTTACCCTAAGCGGCAATGGACCGCAGCCAGAGGCAAAAGTGCGATTGGGTGATCTGAAGGCGGCCGAGCTTGTGCAGCGATTCAGCGTGGCAGCACGTTCCCATAAGCGTCGGCCCAGCGGTTTAGTCGAGCGTCAGCATCAACACCACAGGCAGGGTCGCTGCAGCCGCCACTGTCTGCAGCGCGATGATGGTTGCCATCAGCGGTGCGTTGCCGCCCATCTGCCTGGCCATGACGTAGGAGGACGATGCGGTGGGTAGCGCCTGGAACAGCACCGCGACCACCGCCGCCTGGCCACTGAGGCCAAGCAGCCGGCACAACGCCCACGCCAACGTCGGCATGACCAGAAACTTGAAGCCAGACGCGGCCATCACAGGCCGCACCTGCTGGCCCATGCGCGCGCCGCCCAGCGCCGCGCCCACGCACAACAGCCCGAGTGGCAGCGCGGCCTGGCCCAGCGCCTTGACCGTAGGCTCGATGCCAGCGGGCAGGCCCAGGCCGGTGACCCGCAGTAGCAGCCCGCCAGCGCAGCCGATGATCAGCGGGTTGGCGAAGATCGCCCGTAACACCGTAAGGGGCGAGCTGTGGCGCGCGCTGAAGCGTGCGAACACCAGCACGCAAAGCAGGTTGACCAGGGGCACGATGGCCGCGTTGGCTACCGCCGCCAAGGCAATGCCGGCCGTGCCGTAAATGCCGGCGGCCAGGGTCGCCCCAATGTAGTTGTTGAAGCGCACCCCGCCCTGAAAGACAGACGTGAAGTCAGCGCCGTCGTGCTGGCTGATGCCTTGGTACAGCATCAACAGCCCTGCGCCGGCTACGGTCGAAAGCATCAACACCGCCACCATGCCCAACACCGGCACGCCATCAAGGTTGGCGGTGGCCAGCCCATGTAGAAACAGCGAGGGCAGCAGTACGTAGTAGCTCAGGCGTTCGGCACCCGGCCAGAAACCGTCGGCCAGGAACCCCCTGATGCGCAGAAAGGTGCCCAAGGCGATCAACAGGATGATCGGCAACAGCGTGGTCAGCAGCAAGTGCAGCATGTTCGGTGATCCGTGGCCGGGTACGGCGCATAGCGTACCGGTTGCGCGCAGGCTTTAGAAACGCCGAAAACGCTTTGGTCGCTGCGTCAGCGCCGCCCGCGGCCGTAAGCCTGGCTGATGCGGTCGATCACCATGGCAAGCGCCACAATGGCCAGCCCCGCTTCCATGCCCTGGCCAACGTTCAGCGTCTGGATGCCCGCCAGCACGTCCTCGCCCAGCCCCCGTGCCCCGATCATTGAGGCCACCACCACCATCGACAGGGC
Organism: Pseudomonas sp. S32; assembly: GCF_016648095.1. Taxonomy (NCBI): domain Bacteria; kingdom Pseudomonadati; phylum Pseudomonadota; class Gammaproteobacteria; order Pseudomonadales; family Pseudomonadaceae; genus Pseudomonas; species Pseudomonas sp. S32. The sequence goes on along the minus strand of NZ_JACVVF010000005.1, from coordinate 166,356 downwards.
CATCATCACCGACTGGTTGAGGCCGGCCATGATGCTCGGCAGTGCCAGCGGCAGTGCGATGCGCCGCAACCGCTGCCAGCGGCTGGCGCCCAGCCCATGTGCGGCTTGCAGCAGCGAAGGGTCGATCTGGGCCAGGCCTAGTTGGGTCAGGCGCACCAGCGGTGGCAGGGCGTAGATCAGGGTGGCGAACACCGCAGGCACTTTGCCCAGGCCGAACAGCATCAGCACGGGGATCAGGTAGACGAACGCCGGCAGTGTCTGCATCACGTCCAGCACCGGCATGATCAGCCGCCGGGCCAGTGGGCGTGCGGCCAGCAGAATACCGAGCGGTACACCGATCAGCACGCACAGGCCGGTGCTCACCAGCACCAGGGCAAGGGTTTGCAGCAGCTTGTCCCACAGCCCGAGCATGCCTATCAGCGCCAGCAACGCCACAAGCACCAGGCTTCGCACACCGCTGCGGGTGGCGTGCCATGCCACCAAGCCCACCAGTGACAGCAGCAGCCACCAGGGCAGCAGGCGCAACAGGTTTTCCAACCCGACCAGCACCTGCAGCAGTTGGTCGGACACCGCGCGCAGGTGGTCGCCATAGTTCAGTACCAGCCAGTCCACCAGCCTGTTGATGCCGTCGGCAAATGAGAACTGCAACGCTTGTGGAAAGCCCTCACTCACAGGCTGGCCTCGACCTTGGCCGCGATGTCTGCAGGCAGCCACGCTTTCCACACTGCCGGGTTGTCGCGCATGAACGCCAGTGCAGCTTCCCGTGGTGGTGTGCGTTTCTCGCTCATGCTTGCCAGGGTGCGGTTAAGCAGGTCAATGGGCAAATCGACCTGCTCGAACACCTTCACCAGGTCGGGGTAGTTGTCACGGAACGCCTTGGACACCCCGATCGACAGCTTGGCCGGCAATGAACTGCTGCCCTTGGGCGCCGGGTTGGCGGCATCGGTGAGCGTTGCCCAGGCCTGGGCGTCGAAGGGCGGTTCCTGTAGCCGAATGAGCTTGTACCGGCCCATCAACGGGGTAGGGTTCCAGTAATAGAACAGCACCGGCTGGCCACGGCGGATCGCCGAGCCGATTTCGGCATCCATCGCTGCGCCCGAGCCGCTGCGGAAATTGCTGTACAGGTCGTTCAGGCCGTAGGCCTTGAGCTTCTGGCTGTTGACGGTTTCAGACGTCCAGCCGCTGGGGCTGTTGAGGAAGCGCCCCTTGCCTGGCGCCTCGGGGTCGCGGAACACCTGAGGGTACTGTTTCAGGTCCTCGACACTGCGCAACTGTGGCGCCAGGGGTTTGATATTGCGTGCGGTGTCACCTTCGACCACATAGGCCGGTACCCACCAGCCTTCCTCGGCATGCTTCACGGTGTCGCCCAGTGCGAACACCTGCCCGGCCTGCTCAGCCTTGACCCAGGCCGGGCTACGGCCAGCCCATTCTTCGGCGATCACTTGCAGGTCGTTGCGCGCCAGGGCCACTTCCATGCTGACGGTACTGCCGGGCAGGGTGTCGGTGGCATGGCCGTAACCACGCTCGGCGATCACGCGAAGCAATTCGGTGGTGAATGCGCCGCTTTCCCAGCCAATGGCGCCGAAGTGGATCGGTGCTTGCGGTGGCGCTGCCGCTGCACTGTCTGCACTGGCCAGCCCTAGCGCCAGCAGCGCCCCCAATAGCAGCGTTGGGCCTTTCTTCATGAACACCTCGTCGTCTACGGCACCTTGGGAATGGGGCAAGTGTAGACGACGAGATGAACAGCCCTGGCAGGCTTAGACGCGGAACTGGTCCATCAGCGCCTGCTGCTGGTTGGCCAGACTGTTGAGCGATTGGCTCACGCGCGCTGATTCGTTGGCCTGGCCAGACAGCGATTCGGTGACGTCGCGAATGGTCGCCACGTTGCTGTTGATTTCCTCGGCCACCGCGCTTTGCTCTTCAGCGGCCGAGGCAATCTGCAGGTTCATGTCGGTAATCACCGTGACCGCCTGGCCAATGCGCTGCAGCGCGGTAACCGCCTGACCCACCTGCTGCACACCGCTTTGGGCCTGGCGATGACTATTGTCCATGGCGCCTACCACCTCACGGGTGCCGTCCTGCAGCGCTTCGATCACCTGGCGGGTTTCCTCCACCGACTGCTGGGTGCGCTGGGCGAGGTTGCGCACTTCGTCGGCGACTACGGCAAAGCCACGCCCGGCCTCGCCGGCGCGGGCGGCTTCAATGGCGGCGTTGAGCGCCAGCAGGTTGGTCTGTTCGGCAATGGAGCGGATCACTTCCAGCACCGAGCCAATCTTCTCGCTGTTCTGCGCCAGGCCTTGCACCTCGGCCATGGCGCCGCTCATGTCCGATGCCAGGGCATCGATGCTGTGGGTGGTGCGCTCGATCACCGCCAGGCCCTCGCGGGTGGCCTGGTCGGCCTCGCGTGCAGCCTGGGCGGCCTGCGCAGCGCTGCGCGCCACATCCTGGGCGGTTGCGCTCATCTCGTGGGAGGCGGTGGCCACCTGATCGACCTGGCGATACTGCTGCTCCATCCCGGCGCTGGTTTCAGTGGCGATGGCCGACGACTGGTCGGCGGTGGAACGGGCAGCATGCACCGACTCCTTCACCTCGGCGATGGTCGGCTGCAACTTGTCCAGGAACCGGTTGAACCAGCCGGCCAGCTCCCCCAGTTCATCCTGCTTCTGGTAGGTCAGGCGGCGGGTCAGGTCACCTTCGCCGCTGGCGATGTCCTTGAGCATCGCGGCCACGCCCAGAATCGGCCGGGTCACCCCGCGTGCCATCAGCCACACCAGCAGCAACCCCAGAATCGCGGCGGCAAGGCCCAGGCCGAGTTCCAGCAGGGTGCCGCTGGTATTCAGCGCATCCAGCTCCTGCTTCAGGGTTTCGGCGGGGCCGGTCAGGGCGTTCTCCGGCACATCCAGCAGCACGCCCCAGGGCTTGGCGTCGGGGATGGGGCGGAAGGCCGCCAGCACCTTGAGGCGCTGGCGGTCGTTAAGAATGACCATCTTGCCATCGGCCAGCTTGCGTACCAGTTCGGCGCCCTTGGCGGTATCAACCTGGTCGAAGCGCTGGGCCAGTTTGCTGGCGTCGGCGCTGTAGCCGGCCAGCAAGCCCACAGGGCTGAGGATGCCCACCGTGGTACGGCCTTCGTAGAGGCTGGCACTGGCTTCCTGGCTCAGCGCCTGCAAACTGTTCAGGTTGATGTCGGCCGAGAGCGTGGCGATGATCTTGCCGTCTACCGTGAGCGGGAACACGATGCTGGTCATCAGCACCTGCTGGCCGTCGATATCGTAGAAGTAGGGCTCTACCACGCAGACCTTGCCGGTGGTGCGCGGGCACACCCACCAGGTATTGGCGGGCTGGCCGCTGGGGCCGATGTCGGTGTCGGCCATGTCGTGCTCCGGGAGCGCCATGGACGTCAGCTGACCGGCGCGCGGCTGCGACCAGTACAGGGCAAAGCGCCCGGTTTCGTTGCTGCCCAGCTCCGGCTTGCCGGCAAACAGGCTGTCCTTGTTGTCCAGCGCATTGGGCTCGAACACCAGTGACAGCCCGAGCAGTTCAGGGTTTGCCTGCAGCGCGGCGCGTACCTGGCGGGTCATGTCTTCACGCAGGTCGAACGCATCAAGGAAGCGTTTTTCCGCCTGCTCGCGCAGGAACAGCACCTGGCGGGCAAACCCGGCACCGTATTGGTAGGCGTCCATAAACTGGCGGCGGATGTTCAGTGCCTGCACTTCACCCTGGGATTCGATGCGCGATTGGGCCGACTCGGTCAGCATCTGCATGCTGCTGGCCTTCACTAGGTCGGAGCTGTGGTCCATGCGGTACAGCGACAGGCCGACGAGCAGGGTGACGATGCCTGCCAGGCACAGGCCGGCAAGCAGGGTGATCTTCCATTGGATGGAAAGTTGTCGCAAAGGCATGGGGCGTGTCCCTTTTCTAAGAGTAAGGGTTATGGCTTCGAAGGGGCGCTTCGCAGCCCCACAGGGCTATCGGCGTCAATAGCGCTTTCTTTATTCAAACGTTCAATTTAACCGAATGGCCGCGGGTAAAACGCCGCAACATGGCGTTTTTGACATCTGCGGCTCACTGCTTCAGAGTGCGCGCTTTTTTTCCGTCGTTATGAGGTAAGCCAACATGAATGCAGTGATCGCCGCGGTCGGCATCATGCTGATACTCAGCCTGTCCCGCGTGCACGTGGTCATCGCCCTGATCATCGGTGCCCTGGTGGGCGGGCTGGTCGGTGGCCTGGGCATCGACGGTACCCTCAAGGCCTTCAACGGTGGCCTGGGAGGAGGGGCTACGGTGGCGCTGTCGTATGCCTTGCTGGGCGCCTTTGCCGTGGCCATTGCCAAATCCGGGCTGGCCCACGCGCTGGCCGACCGGGCACTGGCCATGATCGACCGGCAGGGGCATGCCAATGGCGGCAAGGTAAAGTGGCTGATGATCGGCCTGATGCTGGTGGTTGCCGTGTGTTCGCAGAACATCCTGCCCATTCATATTGCCTTCATCCCCCTGCTGGTGCCGCCGCTGCTGTATGTGCTTACCCGCCTGCGCATCGACCGTCGGCTGATTGCCTGCGTCATCACCTTTGGCCTTATTACCCCTTACATCTTCCTGCCCGTGGGGTTTGGCAACATCTTCCTCAACCAGATTCTGCTGGCCAACGTGGCCCGCGCCGGCGTGGACATCACTGGCCTCGATGTCACCCATGCCATGGCCATCCCAGCGGCAGGCATGCTGGTAGGCCTGTTGACGGCAGTGTTCATCAGCTATCGAAAGAAGCGTGACTACGACCTGGCGCGCATCGAGCAGGTGGAGCAGGTGAGCGTGCAGTACAACCCCATGACGCTGCTGGTCGCCGGGGTGGCGATCGTCGCCGCCTTCATCGTGCAACTGGTGCTGGACTCGATGATCATCGGGGCCATGGCAGGCTTCCTGATTTTCTCGCTGTCAGGCATCGTCAAATGGCGGGATACCGATGACCTGTTCACCGAAGGCATGAAGATGATGGCCATGATTGGTTTCATCATGATTACGGCGTCGGGCTTTGCCGAGGTGATGAAGGCCACCGGGGAAGTGAAGAGCCTGGTGGAAGCGGCGGCGCAGTGGATCGATCACAGCAAGGGTATCGGTGCCCTGCTGATGCTGTTGGTTGGCCTGTTGGTCACCATGGGCATTGGCTCGTCGTTTTCCACCGTGCCGATCCTGGCAGCGATCTTCGTGCCGCTGTGTGTTCAGTTGGGGTTCGACCCACTGGCCACGGTGTGCATCGTGGGCACCGCCGGGGCCTTGGGAGATGCTGGCTCGCCGGCCTCCGACTCAACCCTGGGCCCGACCTCGGGGCTGAATGTGGACGGGCAGCACCATCATATCTGGGACACGGTGGTACCGACCTTCATCCACTACAACTTGCCGCTGCTGGCATTCGGCTGGCTGGCGGCAATGACGTTGTAGGGGAGGGCGTCAGCCCTTGCGCGGGGGTGGCGAAATGCGGTTGAGCACGGTGCTGCCATCCTTGCTGCGGGTCAGGTAAACCGGCAGCACTTTGGGCAGGTTATTGACCAGTTGCCCGACTTCGCGGGTGTTGTACACGCCGCTGATGCGGATGTGCCCCGTACCGGCATCGGCAAGGCGCAACGGTTTGTCCAGGTAGCGGTTGATCATGGGCAGCGCCTGCTCCAGGCTGATGCTGTCCAGTACCAGCTTGCCGCTGCGCCAGGCCAGCGTGTTGGCAAAGTCATCAGGCTGCTCCAGTTGCGGCTCGAAGTCGCCCTGGCGGTAATTGGCCTGCATGCCTGGGCCCAGGCGGTAGCCGCCGCTGCCGTCGCTGGATACCAGCACCGAACCTTCCACCAGGGTCACCTTCACCTGATCCTGATACTTCCATACATTGAATTGAGTGCCGGTGACGCGAGTCTGCCCGTTCCCCGCACGTACGATGAACGGGTGGCTGCTGTCGTGTTGCACGCTGAAGAACGCTTCACCACGCTTGAGGGTGACCTGACGCTGGTCCTTGAAGTTGAGGTAGGTCAGTTCGGTGTTGAGGTTGAGCTGCACCGTGCTGCCGTCGCTCAACTGCACGGTCTGCATGTGATCGCCAGCCTCGAGGTGCTGGTAATGGTTGGGCAGCCAGCCTTGCTCCCAGCCCATCCATCCGGCCAGCGGCAGCGCCGCCAGCGCGATGGCCGCTGCGCAGGCCTGGGTTCGCCAGCGGCGTACCCGTGCTGGCCGGCCTGATCGGTTGGGTGATGCCGCTACATCGTACCTGCGGGGCAGCAGGTCAGCGGTTTCCCAGATCTCCAGCATTGCCTTGTATTCCACAGCGTGCCGTGGGTCTGCCGCCAGCCAGTGGGCGAATGCCTCCCGCTCGGCGGCCTGGCAATCATCGGCATGCAGGCGCATGCACCAGTGCGCCGCAGCATCGGTGATGGCGTCATCAGGGCGTTTATTGGGGAGGTCTTGGTTCATTGCAGCTCCGGGTTTTGCGCATTCTAACCTTGCGCTGGGCTAGACGAGAACCGGAGTAATGGCGAATCAAAATCATTTATTTCGATTTTTCGCCGAATCTGACGATATTTACCGCGTTTGAGAACCCTTCGCGTGGAAAAAGCCCATCGCATGCAGGGGTATAAGACGCTATCCGCGCGTACCCGCAAAAATGAAATTTACGTAGCTCGCTAATCAAGGCTTTGACATTAACTGCCTAGGCAGTAATATTTTCACATAATTGCCTGAGCGAGCACCCATGGCTCATTTTTCACCAGAGAATTTCCAGACCTGTGCCATCGGCATGCTGCTTGGCCGATCGGCCATTCTCAAGGACCGCATCCTCGACTGGCACCTCGAGTCAGAAGGCGTGACGGCTGCACAGTTCAAGGTGCTGATCATCGTGACCCAGTATCAGGTCGATACCCCGGCTGAGTTGTGCCGTTACCTGGGGCTGGACAGCGGGTCGATGACCCGCATGCTCGACCGGCTTGAGCAGAAGGAGCTGCTGATGCGCACGCGCTGCCCGGACGATCGTCGCCAGGTGCGCATCGCCCTGACCGAAGACGGCCAGCGCCTGGCCGACCGCCTGCCGGAGATTGGCGCCGCGGCCATGAACGAGCTGTGCGGCGTGCTGGCGCCCAACGAGCTGAAAACGCTCGAAAGCCTGCTGGCCAAGATTCTGCTGAACGCTGGCGACCCATTGACGGTCCGTCGCTTTGGCGACCGTTGAACCCTGCCACCTCTTCTTCAAGGTACCGTCATGGAAACCTCCACAGACACCCAGAACCCTCCCGAAGCGCCCCAGTCGTCGCGCAAGCGCAAGGTCTGGCTGTTGGGCCTGTTGCTGTTGGTCATACTGGCTGGCCTGGGGACCTGGGCGTGGTACAGCCTGGTTGGCCGCTGGTACGAGAGCACCGATGACGCCTACGTCAACGGCAACGTGGTGGAGATCACGCCACTGGTCACAGGCACTGTCACCAGCATCGGGGCCGATGACGGTGACCTGGTGCACGCCGGCCAGGTGTTGCTGCAGTTCGACCCGTCCGACAGCGAGGTCGCGTTGCAGTCTGCTCAGGCCAACCTGGCGCGCACCGTTCGCCAGGTGCGCGGCCTGTACAGCAACGTCGATTCGCTCAAGGCCCAACTGGACACCCGCCAGGCCGAGCTGCGCAAGGCCCAGCAGGATTTCAACCGGCGCAAGGTACTGGCTGACAGCGGCGCCATCGCCGCTGAAGAGCTGTCCCATGCCCGCGACGACCTGAGCGTGGCCCAGGCCGCGGTCAACAGTGCCCGCCAGCAGCTCAGCACCAGCACGGCGTTGGTTGACGACACCGAGGTGGCTTCGCACCCCGAGGTCATGGCCGCCGCCGCCGACCTGCGCAAGGCCTACCTGGACCATGCCCGTACCACGCTGGTGGCGCCGGTCACCGGCTATGTGGCCAAGCGCACCGTGCAGTTGGGGCAGCGGCTGCAGCCGGGCACCGCCACCATGGCGGTGATACCGCTGGACCAGGTGTGGATCGATGCCAACTTCAAGGAAACCCAGCTGCGCCAGATGCGCATTGGCCAGCCGGTGGAAATCAGCGCCGACCTGTATGGTGGCGCGGTCACCTACACAGGCACTGTGGACAGCCTGGGCGCTGGCACCGGCAGCGCCTTTGCGCTGCTGCCCGCACAAAACGCCACGGGCAACTGGATCAAGATCGTTCAGCGCGTGCCGGTGCGCATTCACATCAACCCCGAACAGCTCAGGGATCACCCGCTGCGCATCGGCCTGTCCACGGTGGCCGAGGTCGACCTGCATGACCAGAGCGGCCCCGCCCTGGCCCAGCAACCGCCGCAGCAGGCCAGCTACACCACGCAAGTCTACGATCGCCAGTTGGGAGAGGCAGACAAGCTGATCGCCCAACTGATCCGTGACAACAGCGCACCTGGCAAGACGGCCCAGCGATGAGCAATAACGCCGCGGCCCAGTTCACCCCGCCCAGCCTGTTGCTGACCACGATCGGGCTGTCGCTGGCAACGTTCATGCAGGTGCTTGACACCACCATCGCCAACGTTGCCTTGCCGACCATTTCCGGCAACCTGGGGGTCAGTTACGAGCAGGGCACCTGGGTCATCACCTCGTTTGCGGTGAGCAATGCGATTGCCCTGCCACTCACCGGCTGGCTGAGCCGCCGGTTCGGCGAGGTGAAGCTGTTCCTGTGGGCGACGCTGCTGTTCGTGCTGGCGTCGTTTCTGTGCGGCATTGCCCAGTCGATGCCTGAACTGGTGGGCTTCCGGGTGCTGCAGGGGGTAGTGGCGGGGCCGTTGTATCCGATGACCCAGACGTTGCTGATTGCAGTGTACCCACCGGCCAAACGGGGGATGGCACTGGCCCTGCTGGCGATGGTCACGGTGGTGGCGCCCATCGCCGGGCCCATACTGGGTGGCTGGATCACCGACAGTTACAGCTGGCCGTGGATCTTTTTCATCAACATACCCATTGGCCTGTTCGCGGCGGCAGTGGTGCGCCAGCAAATGCGCACCCGGCCGGTGGTGACCAGCCGGCAACCGATGGACTATATCGGCCTGCTGACGTTGATCGTAGGTGTCGGGGCGTTGCAGGTGGTGCTGGACAAGGGTAATGACCTGGACTGGTTCGAGTCATCGTTCATCATCATCGGCAGCCTGATTTCGGTGGTGTTCCTGGCGATTTTTGTCATCTGGGAGCTCACTGACCGGCATCCGGTGGTCAACCTGCGCCTGTTTGTGCACCGCAACTTCCGCGTGGGCACTATCGTGCTGGTGGGGGGGTATGCGGGGTTCTTCGGTATCAACCTGATCTTGCCGCAATGGTTGCAGACGCAGATGGGCTACACCGCGACCTGGGCGGGCCTGGCGGTGGCGCCTATTGGCCTGTTGCCGGTGATCATGTCGCCGTTCGTGGGCAAGTATGCGCACCGTTTTGATTTGCGGGTACTGGCGGGGCTGGCGTTTCTAGCCATCGGCGCCAGCTGTTACATGAGGGCGGGGTTCACCAGCGAGGTGGACTTCCAGCACGTGGCGCTGGTGCAGCTGTTCATGGGGATTGGGGTGGCGTTGTTCTTCATGCCGACGTTGAGCATTTTGTTGTCTGACCTGCCGCCGCACCAGATCGCCGATGGGTCGGGCTTGGCGACGTTCCTGCGCACACTGGGGGGGAGCTTCGCGGCGTCGTTGACGACCTGGATATGGATCCGTCGGGCGGACCAGCACCATGCTTATCTGAGCGAGCACATCAGCCAGTTCGACCCGGCCACGCGGCATGCGCTCGAGCGGTTGGGAGGGGCGGATTTGCACAGCTATGCCCAGTTGGAGCAAATGCTCAATGGCCAGGCTTACATGATGTCGACGGTGGATTACTTTACGTTGATGACGTGGGTGTTTGCGGGCCTGATCTTGTTGGTATGGTTCGCCAAACCGCCGTTTACGGCGAAAGCGGGGCCGGGGGCTGGTGGGCATTGATGGTATGCCTCTGGTTGCTCACTTCAATCACCCACATCAAACAAGCTTGAAGCTTGAAGCTTGAAGTACTTTCGTGGACCTCAGTGGCGGCCGCTGATTGGCCTCCGGTCTGCCAGTAGCAGCCTGACCTGTTCGCTAAGCGCCGTCAGGGCGAAAGGTTTGCACAATATGGCGGCGCGCTGCGAAGGCGGAAGGTTGACCTGCTCGCTGGTGTAGCCCGTGATGTACAGCACGGCTGCATCACCGGGCATCGCCATCGCCAGCTGCTTACCGTCTACGCCGCCGGGCAAGCCGATGTCGGTAATCAGCAAGGCTGGCTGCAGCCCACCCTGCAGGGCGGCCAGCGCATCCCGCCCGCTGGAGTAGGTATAGACCGTATGCCCCTGGTGATCGAGCAATTCCTCGATCACCAGGCGCAACGTGTGCTCGTCCTCCACCAACATGATCAGGTGGTTAGGCGCGGGGCAGTGGGATTGCGCAGGTTCCGGCGTAACCGCCATTGCCAGGGTCGCCTCGTTGTCCTTGGGCAGGTAGATGTCGATGCAGGTGCCTGACCCTACCACACTCTTGATGTTCATCTGGCCGCCGGACTGGCGGATGAAGCCATACACCATCGACAGCCCAAGCCCAGAACCCTGGCCCAGCGGCTTGGTGGTGAAAAACGGCTCCATAGCGCGTTCGAGCACTTCATTGGGCATCCCGATACCACTGTCGCTGACCCGTATCTGCACGTAATCGCCGGCGGGTAGGTGCAGGCGTTGGGCTTGCAGTGCATCGACCGCCGTATTGGTGCTGCGGATGGATAACCGGCCACCCAGCGGCATGGCATCGCGGGCGTTGATGCACAGGTTGAGCAATGCGTTTTCCAACTGCGGCGGGTCGATGGAAATCAACCACTGGCCTGGGCAGGTGCTGTCCTCGAAATCGATGTTGGCGTGCAGCGAGCTTTTGATCAGGTCGTGCATGCCAACGACCAGTTGGTGCACGTCCACAGGTTGCGGCATGAGGGTTTGCTGGCGTGCAAAGGTCAGCAGCCGTTGCACAAGGGCCGCGGCGCGTTGGGTGTCCTGCCTGGCCAGGCCGATGAGCCGCGAGGCGTCGGGGTAACGGCCTTCATCCTGACGCTGGGCGGCAATTTCCAGCGCGCCGGTAATACTGCCCAGCAAGTTGTTGAAATCATGGGAAATACCCCCGGTCAACTGGCCGACTGCCTCAAGCTTTTGTGAATGGCGCAGGGTTTCTTCGACCTGGCGCAGGCGCGCCTGCTCGGCAACGCGCTCGGTGATGTCATAGGCAAACAAAAAACCGCCCTGGATGGCGTTGTCGGCGTCACGCAGCGGGTTGTAGCGCACCTCGTAATGGCGCTGGGCATCGGGCTGCCCTATGGCCACCGTGTCGACGAACGATTCGCCGGCGAGAATCCTCGGCCACAACAGTTTCAACCGGCTGATGATGTCAGGCTGATGGGCAAGAAAGCGCGGGATATGTTCACCGACCTTGGGCACCACGCCGCGCCAGCGCATGAAGGTCTCCTGCGCCGTGCGGTTGATGGCCAACAGCCGGAAGGTCCGGTCCGCAGCAAACACGTTGGCGACACTGTGGTCCACCAACTCACCCAGCAATTTGCTGTTGGCCTGCGCCCTGCCGACTTTCTGGGCCAGCTCCTTGTTGAGCGCCTGTAATTGGTCAACCGCCATCTGCTCGCCTGGTGTGCCGGTGAAAATCACCAGCACGCGCTTGCTGCAGGCAGGCTCCAGGCGGTGCACCGACAGGTTGAGCCAGCGGTCCGACACGGCAAGCCGCTCCACGAAGCGCACAGACTGGCCGGACCGGGCCACTTCTGCAAAATGAGGTAGCCAACTGTCCACCTCGTCGGGGATGGTTTCGCGGGCCGTCAGGCCAAGGTGCTTGGGGTGATTGGTGTGGCGCACGCACGCTTCGTTGGCCAGCACGTGCCGGTAGTCGTAGTACTGGCCGCGTTCATCCTCCAGCAGTTCGAGCACACAGAGGCCTTCGTCCATGTTGCCGGCAAGGGCGTCGAAGCTGGCAGCCTTGAGCCTGAGTTGCTCATTTTCGGCCTCCAGTGTGTGCAACCTTGCTTGCAGCTGCTCCATACAGCCCATGGCGTTATCTGCTGGCATGCTAAGTGTCCGGCCGGTTAAGTCAGACAACTATAGCTGGCCGCCACCCCACCATGGGCTGCCTGTATCAAAACGAGGCGATGATGCGGCCCAGGGTGGCCATGGCCTGCTCGGCATCGTCACCCCAGGCGCTGCCGTAGTTCAGGCGTATGCAGTTGCCGAAGCGCCGTGTGGGCGAGAATATCGGCCCTGGCGCAATGCTGATGCCTTGGGCCAGGGCCATGTGGAACAGCTTCAGTGCGTCTATCTGCTCAGGCAGTTCCAGCCACAGGAAATACCCGCCTGCCGGCTGGCTGACCCGCGTCTGGGCTGGGAAGTAGCGCCCAATGGCTGCCAGCATGCTGGCTTGCTGGCCCTCCAGTGCGTAGCGCAGCTTGCGCAGGTGACGGTCGTAGCCGCCATGCTGCAGGTAATCGGCAATCGCCGCCTGGGCGGGCATCGAGGCGCACAGCGAGGTCATCAGTTTCAGCCGCTCGATCTTCTGCGCGAAGCGGCCGGCTGCCACCCAGCCGATGCGGTAGCCCGGGGCCAGGCTTTTGGCGAACGACCCGCAGTGCATGACCAGGCCCTGGGTGTCGAAGGCCTTGGCCGGCTTAGGTGCCTGCTGTGCGTAGTAGAGTTCTGCGTAGACATCGTCCTCGATCAGCGGTACCTGGTGGCGGGTAATCAGTTCCACCAACGCCTGCTTCTTGGCCTCCGGCATGCTGGCACCTACCGGGTTCTGAAAGGTGGTCATGCACCACACCGCCTTGACCGGGTGTTTTTCCAAGGTCTGGGCCAAGATCCCGAGGTCCATGCCCTCACGCGGGTGCACCGGGATTTCCACCGCTTTGAGCTTTAGCCGCTCCAGCACCTGCAAGCAGGCGTAGAAGGCGGGGGCTTCGATGGCGACCAGGTCACCCGGCTGGGTGACTGCCTGCAGGCACAAATTCAGGGCTTCCAGGGCGCCATTGGTGATCAGCAGCTCTTCCATGGGCAGCATCAGGCCGCCGACCATGTAGCGCAGGGCGATCTGCCGGCGCAATTGTGGGTTGCCCGGTGACAGGTCGGTGACCACCATGCGCGGGTCCATGCTGCGGCTGGCGCTGGCCAGTGAGCGTGACAGACGTTGCAGTGGGAACAGTTCGGGGCTTGGGAACGCCGACCCGAACGGCACGGTGTGCGGGTCCTTGATCGAATCGAGGATCGAGAACACCAGCCCACTGACGTCCACGTCGGTGGACTCGCTGGCCGGTTGCAATGCCTGCGGCTCGCTGAACTGTCGCGGGGCGTGGGCGTTGACGAAGTAACCGGAGCGCGGTCGGGCACGGATCAGCCCGCGGCGCTCCAGCAGGTAATACGCCTGGAACACCGTGGAAGGGCTTACCCCGTGGGTCTGGCTGGCATAGCGTACCGAAGGGACGCGCTGGCCGGGGCCCAACACCCCGGAGCGGATCAGTTCGGCAATGTCGTCGGCGAAGCGTTCGTAACGTTTCATTCTGGCCTTCTGTCGAAGCCTGGCAGGCAAGGTGATATCAGTTTAAGGGATCAACGGTTCATAGGGGCGACGAAGCGGCTGTGGGCCACACTGTTGATGGCGGGGTCGTCCTGGTCGCTGATTTCGAACGCCAGCGGCTGCGAGCTACTGACGGGGCGGTCGGCGAGCATTGCTACCGACACCGGCAGCTCGCTCATGTCCCCCGCAGCGACCGTGAACAGGGTCTTGCCCTGCAGGCTGAAACCATCGGCGTCCAGCAACTGCAAGCGGTAGTGCCCGGTGCGTTCGGTCTTGTTGATGATCTTCAACAGGTAGATGTTCTCGATCTGGCCCAGGGCGTTTTCGCGGAACAGGCCACGGTCCTTGATCACATCCAGCGATACCATCGGCCGCAGATACAAGGCCATCCCCAGCGCACCGAACATGACCAGCAGTGCCAGCGCATAACCGGCCAGGCGTGGGCGCAGCCAATGGGTGGTGCCGCCTTGCAGGCTGTGCTCGGACTTGTAGCCGATCAGCCCGCGTTCATAGCCCATCTTGTCCATGACGCCGTCGCAGGCATCAATGCACGCGGCGCAGCCGATGCAGGCCATTTGCAGGCCGTCACGGATATCGATGCCGGTGGGGCACACCTGCACGCACAGGGTGCAATCGATGCAATCACCCAGGCCCTGGGCGTGGGCGTTGCTGCCTTTCTTGCGGGGGCCGCGGCTTTCCCCACGGCGCGGGTCGTAGGCCACCGCCAGCGTGTCCTTGTCGAACATCACGCTCTGGAACCGCGCGTACGGGCACATGTGCAGGCACACCGCCTCGCGCAGAAGGCCGGCATTGATGTAGGTGGCGGCAGTGAAGAACAGCACCCAGAACAGCGCCACGCCGCCCAGTTGCAGGGTCAGCAGCTCTGCCGCCAGTGGGCGTATCGGGGTGAAGTAGCCGACGAAGGTCAGGCCGGTGACCAGGCCGATCGCAAGCCACAGGCTGTGCTTGGCCAACCGGCGTACCAGCTTGTTGGCGCTCCACGGCGCTGCAGCCAGTTTGATGCGCTGGTTACGGTCGCCCTCGGTGACCTTTTCGCACCACATGAACAGCCAGGTCCATGTGCTTTGCGGGCAGCTGTAGCCGCACCACACGCGCCCTGCGTAAACGGTAATGGCAAACAGCCCGAACGCGCAGATGATCAACAACGCGGACAGCAAAATGAAGTCCTGGGGCCAGAACGTGGCACCAAAGATGTGGAACTTGCTGTTGCTCAGGTCCCACAGCACAGCCTGGCGCCCGTTCCACTGGAGCCAGGCTGTACCGAAGAACAGCAGAAACAGCGCCCCGGCAAAGCCGATGCGCAGGTTTCGGAAAACGCCCCTGAAGCTGCGGGTATGGATACCGGCCTCAACGGGCCTTGGTTGTAGCTTGGCTGGAACTACCGCGATCTCTGCATAAGGGATTCTATCGTTCATGGCTCCGTGCTCATCAGGCCTCGATCAGGCATGAGCACTATGGCCCTGAGGCTGTTATCGGCACAGGCTCAGATTTTTAGATAAAAACCATATCAGATACCCGGCCAAAAGCTGCAGGCCTCAGATTATCGAGCCTGGAGCGGTGGTCTTCAGATGCCTGCGGCTATCGACCGCACCTGCAACGGTGAGGGCGTCGGCCTCCGCTTCGGTGATCGGCACCCGGTGATCTGCCAGCGTCGCGACGGACATGCGCAGGCGCTCGTCGGTGATGATTTCAATGTCAGGGCCTTGGGCCTCCAGCCGCACGCCGTCCGAGATGAGCAGGCAGCGCTGAGTTTCGGGGTTGGTTTCAACAGGCATGGGATGTCCTCCTTGGTAGGTGATCGGTGGACCTCCAGCGCAGGCGGGTTACTGCAACTACCCGCCGGCCGGCACTTTGTGCCCCGCTTCACGGTCCACACTGCACTGGCTGGCTCGCGCAGAGGCGGCCGCCGTTCAACAACACACTATCAGTGAGGGAACACGCGACGTGGAGATTATCTGGCAGGCAATCATGATCGAATTTGCCGATGTCACCGACGCGCGTGAGGTGACGCGCATTTTGGTGCGCCTGTTGATGGCCGCGCTGTTGGGCGCCGTGCTGGGGTTCGAGCGTGAGCACAGGGGCAAGTCGGCGGGGGTGCGTACGCACATGCTGGTTTCTCTGGGCGCTGCGTTGTTCGTCCTGGCACCGAGCATGGCGGGCGCTGACGAGCAGGCCATGAGCCGGGTCATCCAGGGGATAGTCGCGGGCATTGGTTTTCTGGGCGCGGGTACCATCCTGAAGGGCAACGGCCGTGACACCAGCCACGTCAAGGGCCTGACCACGGCTGCGGGGCTGTGGATGACAGCGGCCATTGGCACGGCTGCCGGCATGGGGCGGGAGGCCACAGCGCTGATCAGCACGGTGCTGGCATTACTGGTACTGGGGTCGATGCCGGTGCTGGTAGAAAAAGCCGAGGGGCAGGATGAGGAGAAACGCGAGGAGGAGGAGGGCAGGAAGCACTGAGGGGAGCCGAAGCTCCCCTCAAAGCGTTGTTGCCTGCTCTTTGTTTCTTATTATTGGGACCGGCCTGTTGTTGTTTTTGTCAGCCTGCCCTGGTGGAGCGGGTGGCCCCCATCCGGGGCCAAGAGCAAACGTATTTTTTTGAGCGCTGACCTGCTTTCGTCATTGCTGATACGAACCTGGCTGCGGCTACCTGAAGGTAGTTTTATTATTCTGTGCCAGACCGCGGGGCGTGCCCCGAAAAGCCTATCGACTCCAAAAAGATCTGCTTGCTACGCCTCTGCCGTGTTGTTCTTGTTATGTCAGAGCCGTTACCTGTTGTTCTTATTGATCGCTGCTTTGTTGTTCTTGTTGTACGGAAGATATAGCAGGGTGCGTGCCAACTTTTAAAAAGCCTTATAAATCAGTTATTTGAAAAATTTAGGTCTGAGCTTGCAGCACTAAATGCTGTCCAGATGTTTCCCTGATACCCGCTTTTTCACTTCACCTGCACAGGCCGGTAACACTCGACGCACACCTGCGTGACACCTTGATGAATCACTGCGCACGGCGGGCGCTTGCCACCCGCGAGCCATTCTGCCGGCCAAGGATGGCACTGATGCGCTCACCCGCTGCAACCAGGCGGCCCAGATCGATGCCGGTGTCGATACCCAAACCCTGCAGCAGGTAGACCACATCTTCTGTGGCCACATTGCCGGTCGCGCCCTTGGCATAGGGGCAGCCACCCAAGCCCGCTACCGAGCTGTCGAATACGCTGATACCTTCCAGCAGGCTGGCATAGACATTGGCCAGGGCCTGGCCATAGGTGTCGTGGAAATGCCCGGCCAGCTGCTCGCGGGGCACTTGCGCCGACACCACCTCGAACAGCCGCCGGGTATCGCCTGCGGTGCCGGTGCCAATGGTGTCGCCCAGCGAAACCTCGTAACAGCCCATGTCGTACAACGCTTTGGCAACGGGCGCTACCTGCTCGGCCAGGACCTTCCCCTCATAGGGGCAGCCAAGCACACATGAAACATAACCACGCACCCTGATGCCCTGGGCCCGGGCAGCCTCCATGATCGGCTCGAAGCGTTTCAGGCTGTCACTGATGGAGCAGTTGATGTTGCGCTGCGAAAACGCTTCGGAGGCGGCAGCGAACACCGCCACTTCCCTGACACCCGCAGCAACCGCATCTTCGAACCCGCGCAGGTTAGGTGCCAGGGCCGCATAGGTAACACCCGCACGTTGGCCGATCGCGGCAAACACCTCGGCCGAGCCTGCCATCTGGGGTACCCATTTTGGCGACACGAAGCTGCCCACTTCGATGTAGCTCAGGCCCGCAGCGGTGAGGTCGTCCACCAGCCTGACCTTGTCTGCAACGCTAATGGGCTGCGCTTCGTTCTGCAGCCCGTCACGGGGGCCTACTTCAACCAGTCGGGCATATTGGGGCAATGGCATGTCGAGGTTCCTGTGGGTCAATGGCTGGCGTTGTTATCGAGCGTGGTGGCCAGCGCTTGTTCGCAGCGCTCCTGGGCGGTGTCCAGCTCAAGCTGCATTTGATGGATATCGAGCATCTGCTGCTCCAGCTGCGCGCGGCGTTCGGCGATTTTGGCCAGCATGCTGGTGAGCTGCTTGAGGTTACCGCCCGAGGGGTCGTACAGCTCGATCAGTTCACGGCATTCGGCGAGGGAAAACCCGATGCGCTTGCCGCGCAGGATGAGCTTGAGGCTGACCTTGTCACGTGCCGAATAGATGCGTTCAAGGCCCCGTCGCTCCGGGCGCAGCAGGCCCTGTTCCTCATAAAAGCGGATGGCGCGGGTGGTGATATCCAGCTCGCGGGACAGGTCGGAGATGCTGTAGGTCTGGATGCTCATGCGGTGACTCTGGATGGGGTACGGGGTAATCCTGAAGGCAGGTTGACGTTTACGTCAAGTGCAAGCGAAGGGTCTGTCCTTGGCAGGGTTGTGATAGCGGCGGTTTTGTTCGAACTGCGTGAGGACTGTATCCTCTGCGCTTTTGCCACAGGGGGCTTGGCTGGCTTGAGGCCCCGCGCAGGAGGCGACTACATGAAACCTGGAACCCCGTTGATCGGCACGCTGTGTCTGCTCCTGGCGTCTGCATCAACGTACGCCGATCAGGTGCTGCCTGCACCACCGGAACTCAGCTCCGGCTACCGCGGCGGCCTGCAACCGGTCACCGCGAGCAAGCACATGGCGGCGGCTGCCAACCCGCTTGCCAGCGAGGCAGGGCGGGCAATACTGCGTGCAGGTGGCAGCGCCATCGATGCTGCAATTGCCATGCAAATGGTGCTGACACTGGTCGAGCCTCAATCCAGTGGCATTGGCGGTGGCGCGTTCATCCTGTACTGGGATGGCCACCAGGTGCAGGCATTCGACGGGCGCGAAACAGCGCCGGCAGCGGTGAGCGAGACGCTGTTCCTCGGCCCTGATGGCACGCCCATGCCGTTCCGCCAGGCGCAGATCGGTGGCCGTGCCGTCGGCGTGCCGGGTGTGCTGCGGGCCTTGGAACTGGCCCATGCCCAGCATGGCAAGCTGCCTTGGCGCGCGCTGTTCGCGCCAGCCATCACCTTGGCCCGCGACGGTTTCCCGGTATCGGAACGGCTGCACACGCTGTTGGCCGGCGACCCCTATATTGCCCGCTCACCGGCCATGGCCCGCTACTTCCTCGATGAGCATGGGCGGCCGCTGGCGGTCGGGACCCTGCTACGCAACCCTGAGCTGGCGCACACCTTGGAGCAGATCGCCGAGCAAGGGGCCGGTGCGTTCTACCAGGGCGACATTGCCCAAGCCATCGTCACAACCGTGCAGGCACACACCAATGCGGGCTACCTGACACTGCAGGACCTGCAGCACTACCAGGCCAAGCAGCGCGAGCCGGTGTGTGGCCCCTACAAGGCGTGGCGTATCTGCGGCATGCCACCGCCGTCTTCAGGTGGGGTAGCGGTGCTGCAGACGTTGGGCATCCTCGACGCGCTGCAAAAAACATCGTCAGCCAATGACCTGGCCCGCCTGCCACCGCAGCCTGTGCCGTCCGCTGCCCGGTTGGAGGCAGCGCCCCGTGCGGTGCACTTGATCGCCGAAGCTGAGCGCCTGGCCTACGCCGACCGCGCGCAATACCTCGCCGATAGCGATTATGTACCAGTACCGGTGAAGGCCATGACCGACCCTGCCTACCTCAGCCACCGTGCGGCGCTGGTGGGGGAGTACAGCATGAAGCGGGCCCGCCCGGGGCAGCCTCAGGGCGCCACCCTGGCCCTGACGCCTGACCGTTCACCGCTGCGCATCTCCACTTCACACGTCAGCGCTGTCGATGACCGTGGTCAGGCCTTGGCCATGACGACATCGATTGAGGCGGCGTTCGGTTCACACCTGATGGTCAAAGGGTTCTTGCTGAACAATCACCTGACCGACTTTTCATTCATCGCCCAGGAGCAGGGCAGGCCAGTGGCCAACCGTGTGCAACCCGGCAAGCGGCCATTGTCAGCCATGGCGCCGACGCTGGTGTTCGCGCGCGGCAGCGGCGAATGGGTGGCAAGCCTTGGCTCACCTGGCGGTTCGCAGATCATCGGCTATGTGAGCAAGGCCCTGATCGGCCTGCTGGACTGGAAGCTGAACCCGCAACAGGCTGCCGGCCTGCCCAACTTCGGCAGCCGTAATGCGGGCACCGAAGTGGAGGCCGGCCTGACCAGCCCGGCGCTGATACGGCAACTGGCGGCCTGGGGGCACGACGTGACGCCCATGGCGATGACCAGCGGGTTGCAGATCATCCAGCGCAGCGCAGCAGGCTGGGTGGGCGGTGCGGACCCGCGGCGCGAGGGGGTGGCGGTCGGTGACTGAGTGCTTTGCAGGCTTTGGGCGAGCGTGCTAGAACGCAGCCTCTGCATTTGGGAAATGAATATCACCATGACCGCCGGCGCCAAATCGAATACAGCCTTGTTCGACCTCGACCTGCTGCGGGCCATCGTGGTGGTGGCCGACTGCGGCAGTTTCACCACGGCGGCCACACGGCTGCACTCCACCCAGTCGACCATCAGCCAGAAGGTGCGGCGCCTGGAGGATATGGTCGGGCACCGCTTGCTGGTGCGTGGCAACCGCGACGTGCTGCCCACTGACGCCGGGCAGACGCTGCTGGGCTATGCCCGGCACATGTTGGCCCTGAATGACCAGATGCTCGAAGCCCTGGCCGGCGCCCTGGTCGGCACCACGGTGCGCTTGGGCGTGCCCGAGGACTTTGTCGGCGGGCGCACCACCAACGCCTTGTCGGCCTTCAGCCGCCAGCACCCGCAGGTGAAGCTGGAGGTGACCAGCGGCTTGTGCCGCGACCTGAGCCAGGCCTACGACAACGGCGAACTGGACCTGATGCTGCTCAAGCAGCGGCGGGGCACCCGTGAAGGCATCGCCTCCTGGCCAGAACGCCTGCAGTGGATAGACAGCGCACGGCAACCTGCTTTCGAGCTGGACCCGGTGCCACTGGTGACGTTCCCGCCACGCGGCCTGTACCGCGAGGACATGATCAATGCCATCGAGAGCACTGGCAGGCGCTGGCGCATCAGCTTCACCAGCTCAAGCCTCAGTGGTATCCAGGCAGCGGTGGCCGATGGCATGGGCATCAGCCTGCTGCCACCCCGGGCGGCCACGGCTGACCACCAGATTCTCGGCGCCGGGCAAGGGCTGCCAGAGATAGACAGCTATGAAATCGTCATCGTCCACCGGCCGGCAGCGGACGCCATGGTCAAGGCATTGGCCAGTGTGCTGCAGCGGTTGCTGGCAGGCGGCAGCCTCTAACAAGTGTTTCAGGCTGTGGCAGGATGGAATGACTGGCATGGGGCGTAGTCCCATGCTTTACGTGGGTACGACGCCCGCCCTTTTCAGCCAAGGAGAACCCCTATGAAAGCAGCTGTATTCGCCGCATTGCTGGCCACTACCGGCCTTGCCCAGGCCGCGCAGACGGTGGAGCTGAAGCTCGCTGGCCCCGACGGCCCAGGCAAGTCGATCGGCACCATCAGCATCGAGCAGAACAAGTATGGCACCTTGCTCACGCCTGATCTGAAAGACCTTCCGCCTGGCGTGCATGGCTTCCACCTGCATCAAAATGCATCCTGCGCGCCGTCTGAAGACGCCGGCAAGACCGTACCGGCGGGGGCTGCCGGTGGGCACTGGGACCCAGACAAGACCAACGCACACAAAGGCCCGTACGATGACAGCGGCCACCGCGGTGACTTGCCTGCCCTTTATGTAGGTGCAGATGGCAAGGCGACCTACCCGGTACTGGCGCCGCGCCTGAAGGCAGAGGACTTCAAAGGCCATGCCTTGATGGTGCATGCCGGCGGCGACAACCACAGTGACCACCCTGAGAAGCTGGGTGGCGGTGGTGCGCGGATGGCGTGCGGGGTCGTTCAGTAACCCCGCCGCCAAACGGGCGCTTCTCGCGCAGTCGGGGCCGGCAAGCGGCCCCGATGCCTCAGCGCTTGGGGTTCAGCGTCAGGTGGGCGTGGCGGTTCACGTCCTTGTACAGCAGGTAGCTGAAGTTACCTGGGCCACCGGCATAGCAGGCTTGCGGGCAGAAGGCGCGCAGCCACATGAAGTCGCCAGCTTCCACCTCGACCCAGTCCTGGTTCAGGCGGTAAACCGCCTTGCCCTCCAGCACGTACAGGCCATGTTCCATCACATGGGTTTCGGCGAACGGGATCACGCCGCCTGGCTGGAAGGTAACGATGTTCACGTGCATGTCATGGCGCATGTCGGCCATGTCCACAAAGCGCGTGGTGATCCAGCGGCCTTCGGTGCCGGGCATTTCGATGACGGTGGCGTTGTCACGGTGGGTCACGAACGATTCAGGTACGTCCAGGCCTTCCACCTTCTGGTAGTGCTTGCGCAGCCAGTGGAATGTGACATTGGCCTTGCTGTTGTTGCGCAGGCTCCACTCAGCACCCGGGGCCAGGAATGCATACCCGCCCGGCACCAGGGTGTGGTGCTTGCCTTCCACGGTGATGTCCAGTTCACCTTCGACGATGAACACCACGGCTTCTGCGTTGGCGTCCAGTTCAGGCCGCTCGCTGCCGCCTTCCGGTGCGACTTCGACGATGTACTGGGAGAAAGTTTCGGCAAAACCGGTCAAAGGCCTGGCGATGACCCACATGCGCATCTTGTCCCAGAACGGCAGGTGGCTGGTGACGATGTCACGCATCACGCCTTTGGGGATTACAGCATAGGCTTCGGTGAACATGGCACGGTCAGTCAGCAGCTCGGTTTGAGCCGGGTGCCCACCGTGGGGGGCAAAGTAGGTGTGTTTCGACATGGATGATCTCGACTTGTTGTTCTATCCCCATGCCGTGAACCGCACCGGCCGGTGCGGCGCAGGGGACGTGGCGACAGAATAGGGGCGAGCCGGGCGCATCCACAAATTAAATGTTGGAATACCCGGTATTTGCTGGCTGAATACTGACATGCTGCCCCGCGTGCTGGCTGGGCAGCCGGTCACCGTTGCCAAACAGCTTGTTGCGCAACGTACCGTCGGCATACTGCAGCGGGTAGCGGCCGCGCCGCTGCAACTCCGGCACCAGCAGCTCTACAACGTGGGTGAGGTCGTCTGGCTGCACGGCATAGGTCAGGTTGAAACCATCGATACCGGTCTGGTCCATCCAGTGCTCCAGCTGGTCGGCCACCTCTGCCGGCGTGCCGAGCAGTACCGGGCCGCGCCCACCCAGGCCAATGAACCGTGCCGCTTCCGCAACCGTCCAGCGGCGCTCGGGGTCGGCCGCCGTGAAGGCCGCCAGCGCCGCACGGCCGGCGTCGTTTTCCACATATTCTATGGGCGCGTCAGGGTCCAGGCCTGCGAAATCGATGCCCGTCCACCCGGACAGCAGCGCCAGCGCAGCATCCAGGTCCACGTACCGGCGGTATTCATCGAAACGGGCTTGGGCCTCGTCGTGGGTGGGCGCAACGATCAGCAGCGCCTGGGCGTAGATCAGCACCTGATCACGGCCACGACCCACCGCCGCACCGGCCTGGCGCACGCCTTCGGCGTAGCGGCGCAGCACCGTCGGCGTCGGCCCGCTGATGAACACGCATTCGGCATGCCGCGCTGCAAATTGCTGACCGCGCGCCGACGCGCCGGCCTGGAACAGAACCGGTGTACGCTGTGGCGATGGCTGGCACAGGTGCATGCCCGGCACCTGGAAGTGCTCCCCAGCATGTTCGATGGAGTGCACGCGCGAGGGGTCGATATATCGGCCGCTTTCACGGTCCAGCACCACGGCATCATCCTCCCAACTTTTTTCCCACAGCTTGTACAGCACCTCAAGGTACTCTTCAGCCAGGTCATAGCGTTCATCGTGCCCCAGTTGCCTGGGCAGCCCCAGGTTGCGGGCGGCGCTGTCCAGGTAGCCGGTCACGATGTTCCACCCCACGCGCCCATTGCTCAGGTGATCGAGCGTGGACATGCGCCGTGCGAACGGGTAGGGGTGTTCATAAGTGAGGGAAAAGGTCACGCCAAAGCCCAGGTGCTCGGTAACGCCGGCCATGGCAGGCACCAGCAGTAACGGGTCATTCACCGGCACTTGCACGCCACCGCGCAACGCCGCATCCGCGCTGCCTTGGTAGACATCGTAGATACCCAGCACGTCGGCAATGAACAGCGCATCGAACAAGCCCTTTTCCAGCAGCCGGGCCAGGTCGGTCCAGTAGCCCAGTTGGTTGAAGGCAACGCTGGTATTGCGTGGGTGGCGCCATAGGCCGGGGGATTGATGGCTGGCGGCATTCATGCTGAACGCATTGAAGCGGATAGGGCGGGGCATGGCAGGCAGACTCCGGTTCAAGGCAGTACGGAAGTGGGGTAGACCGCATCGGCCACCTGCAACTTGCGCGGGATCAGGCCAAGCCCCTGGAAGGTATCCGCCAGCTTCTGCTGTTCGGCAACGATCTGTGGGGTGATGGGCACGGCATTGTAGTTGCGCCGTTCGCTGGCCACCTCCAGCACGCTTGCGCTGATACCCAGTTGTGGCGCCAGCAAGGCCGCGACGTCGGCCGGCTTGGTATTGGCCCACTGGCTGACCTTGGCCAGCTCCGCGAAGAACGTTTTGAGCAAGGCGCGGTTCTGGTCGGCAAATGGGGCAGTGGAGAGGTAGAAGGTGCGGTTGTTGGACAGGCCGGTGCCATCACGCAGGTTTTTCAGGCCGGGCTGGCTTTCGGCGGCAGCCAGGAACGGGTCCCACAGTGTCGCCGCCTGTACGCTACCTGATTGCAGCGCCGCCACAGCATCGGCGGCGTTGTTGACATAGGCGGGTGTGATGTCCTGGTAGTTCAGGCCGGCCTGCTCCAAGGCGACAGCCAGCAGGTATTGGGCGTTCCAGCCGCGGCCGGTGGCAACGCGCTTGCCCTTGAGGTCCTGCACGGCGGTCAGCTGGTCCTGTTCGCGCACCACCAGGCCGATGCCACGTGGGTAAGGCTGCTCGGCAGCCAGGTAGACCACCGGCTTGCCGGCAGCCTGGGCGAATACCGAGGGGGCATCCGCTGCATGGCCGAGGTCGATGGCGCCTGTGCTAAGGGCTTCGAGCAACTGTGGGCCGGCGGCGAACTCATGCCAGCTCACTGTCACGCCTTGGGGTGCCAGGGCTTTTTCCAGTGCGCCACTGCCTTTGAGGATGTTGATGCTGTTGAACTTCTGATAACCGATACGCAGGGTTTTGGCCTCATCGGCCACCGCTGACGAGGTGGGGAGCAGGGCGCCGGCAAGGCCTGCCAGCAGACCGCCCACCAATAGGCGGCGCAGGGGTGAAAAAACGCGATTGGGCATGGCAGGTCTCCTGGGGCGAGGGGTAATGAATGCCGTCAAACCTAAGCAGCCAATCACAAACTTTCAATTTATATATTTCTTATGGCTATATCATTTTGTTATTTATATATCCTTTTGTTTTGTAATGATCGTCCTGCGCTCGACATTTTTTTCACATCTGGTTGGTAGCATCACGCGCAGAATAATGGAGCCCCTGTATGCCGCTGACCCTGCGCAAGCGCAGCACCCGCCTGGCTTTTGCCGCCACCTCTGGCCTGGTGATCGCCACCCTCGGCTTTTTTGCCTGGCAAAGTTTCTACCCCGTACAAGCCGCACCTGGCTGGGATGTAGACGTGCTGCACACGGATGTTGCCAAGGCGGCATCGTTGTTGCCGCAGGCCGACGGCAGCCTGCTGGTCAGCCGTGAACTGGATGACGGCCGCGGCAGCATCTTGCGGATCACCGCCGACGGCGAGCGCAAAGTGCTCATCGATAAATTGTCCAAACCGGACGGTATGGTCGCCGCGAGAGGTGGCTGGGTGTTCAGCCAGGAAGGAGGGCTTGCGCCGGTCAGCCTGGCCCGTAACGGCCAGGTAACGCCGTTGTTCGACGGCATCGCCGTACAGGGCCTGTGGAATGAGGGTGACCACCTGTACGCCGTTGAGGACCGCAAGGGCGATGGCCGCCTGATGCGCTATGACTGGCGTAACGGGCACGTCGATGTGCTGCGCTCGGGTTTGACCGAAGCCGAGGGGCTTACTCGGTGCGACGGTCGCCTGTTGTACACCCAAAAGGCCGATGGCCGGGTGAGGGCATTGTCAAAGGACGGCAAAGACCCGGTCGTGGTCGAGGGCCTTAGCAACCCCACCTTCCTGTACTGCGACCAGCGCGGCCTATGGATCAGCGAAGACAACACCCATCGGGCCCGGCTGCTGCGCATCCGCCCCGATGGCACGCAGCAGACCGTGCTGTCGTTCCTCAAGGCGCCGCAGTCGATCGTGGCCGACGGCAAAGGGGGTTACCTGCTCGCCGAAGGTGGGCGCAACCGCGTACTGCACCTGGCACCGCCCGCCGAGCCCACCCAGGCCGCCACCCAGTGATGGCAGGCGGCAGCCCTGCGACCAACGCCACGCTTCCCTGCACCGCCCGGCTCACGGATAATCCGCGCACATTCCAATAAAGAGCCTGTGAGTGGTATGAGTGATTCCGTAGTCAGCCCCGGCCCGCACGAACAAGAACGGGGGCGCCGCACGCGCAAGAACAACCCCGAAAAAACCCGTGAGGACATCCTGCAGGCCGCCATCATCGAGTTTGTCCAGCAGGGCCTGGCTGGGGCACGGGTGGATGCCATTGCCGAGCGCACCGCAACCTCCAAGCGCATGATCTACTACTACTTCGGCAGCAAGGAGCAGCTGTATTGCGAGTGCCTGGTCAAGCTGTATGGCGACATTCGCAAGACCGAGCAAAGCCTGGACCTGGAATCGTTGCCGGCCGAGCAGGCCATCCGCCGGCTGGTGGAGTTCACCTTCGATCACCATGACCGCAATGTCGACTTCGTGCGGATCATCTGCACCGAAAACATCCATTACGGTGAATACGTCAAGCAGTCACCGGTCATTCGCGAAATGAGTAGCCTGGTGCTGCAGGCGCTGGGCAATACCTTGCAGCGGGGCGTGCAGGAAGGCGTGTTCCGCGCAGGCATTCAGGTGATCGACCTGCACATGCTGATGAGCGCGTTCTGCTTCTACCGGGTGTCCAACCGGCATACCTTCGGTGAAATCTTCCAGATCGACCTGCTGGACGACGACATCAAGCAGCGCCACAAGGCGATGATCTGCGACGCAGTGTTGGGGTACATCCGCGCCTGAGCCGGCCCACCTGTGCAATGGGGGGCTCAGTCCCCCAGCCGCTGTTCACGTGAGGGCGGGTAGCCAAAATACGCTGCGTAGCATTTGCTGAAGTGGGACACCGACACAAAGCCACAGGCCACGGCCACCTCCATCACCGAGAGGTCGGAATACTGCAATAGCCGGCGGCTCTTGGTGATGCGCAGCTCCATGTAGTACCGCCGGGGTGACGTCCCCAGCTGCGCCTGGAACAGCCGGTCGATCTGCCGCCGCGAGCGGCCGCTGTAGGCCGCCAGCTGGTCGAGGCTGAGGGTTTCCTCCAGGTTGTTTTCCATCAGCTCGACAATAGTGCGCAGGTGGAGGCTCATCGATTTTTTTGCGCCTGGGCCAACCTGCCTGTAGCGTGCGCCGGAGAACGACAGGATCTCCTCTACACCCTCGGCGAGGCCGTCACCGTACAGCCTGCGCACCAGGCCCAGCATCAGTTCCATGGCCCCATTGGGGCTGGCGGCGCTGAGGCGGTCGCGGTCGAGCGTGAAGCTGGCCGGGGTGATACGCGTCTGCGGGCTGCGTTCCGACAGGCTGGCGCGTTGTTCGGGGTGGATACTGCAACCATAATCGTCCAGCACCCCGGCGCGGCCGAGAAACCAGGCGCCGTTCCACAGGCCGCCAAGGGCCATGCCCTGGCTGGCGCAGTCGTCCAGCAGGCGGTCCAGCTCCGGGTATTTCAGGGGTGTGCGCAGGCCGCCGCAGATCACCAGCAGGTCGAGGTGTTTGAGTGCCTGGGGCGACAGTTCGGTGGCCACCAGTTCCAGCCCCAGGTCACTGAGCACCCGGTCACCGTCGAGGGACAGCGGGGTGAACTGGAAGCTGTCAGCGCGCAGCAAGTTGGCCGTGACCAGCACGTCCATGGCCACGGTGAAGCTGGCCATGGAGAAGTGTTCGAGCAGGACGAAATCAACTCGGTAGGGTGTCAGCGCGCTGGCGCTGGCAGACTTCAGCCTCAGCATGTTGCTGGTACTGGTCTTCTTGCTGAACTGACGTGCTGTGGCCACTCTGGACTCCGCTTGCTGGCTGGCCCGCTGAGTGTGGCCGGTGCCCCGGCGAAAGACAATCGCCTGGGTGGGCGTGTCTATGTGCAGGTCGCGTACAGGCACGCTGTCTGGCGGCACGCATTGTGGTTATGCTGGCGTCCCCGCCACTGAGGACGCCCTCATGAAATACGCCGTTGCCCTTCTGTTTTGTCTGTTACCGCTGTGGGCGCAGGCTGCCGAGCCGGGCAGCAAGCTGGCACCCTGGACCTTGCTGGACCAATATGACCGCCCGTACACCCTGGATGCTGACACCCGCATCCTGCTGGTGGCGCGTGACATGGACGGCGCCAAGCTGGTCAAGGCCGCCATGGCTGAGCTGCCCAAGGGGTATCTGGAGGCCCGGCACGCAGTCTTCGTGGCGGATATCCAGCGCATGCCAGCCCTGATCAGCAAGCTGTTCGCCGTCCCCGCAATGCGCGATTACACTTACCGTGTACTGCTTGACCGAGAGGGGCAGGTAGCCAGCCGATACCAGGGTGAGGCAGGGCAGGTGCAGTGGTTGCAACTGGACCGCGGCACATGGGTCAGCCAACGCAGCTTCGCCGACGCGCAAGCATTGCGCTCGGCACTTGAGCAGGCCCCGGCCCCACAATGAACGGAACCCTGAGCCCTCGGCGTGCACCAATACAGTAAGTGCCATTGGGAGGATGCTCATGGAAATCGGAACAATGTGGTTCTTCGTCGCAATCTTCGTGGTCCTGCTGGAGACGTGGGCCATCTGGCACATCATCGGCAGCGACCGACGCGCAGAGCGCAAGATGCTCTGGGTGATCGTTGTAGTGTGGTTGCCTGTGCTGGGCCTTCTGGCCTGGGCGGTACGCGGGCCACGCGCCGTCAAGGGGCGTTCGGTGCTTGAGGAGAAGTAGTCAGCATCTGGTAGCGCGCTCCTGTTCAAACACTGAACGCTGTGATTGACGCCCGTGCCAAGGCAAAGTGCCCTAGCACGGGCGCTTTCGTTTGGGCACGATCAGGCTTGACCTTAAGCGAGCTTGAGGTCTGATACTCCCGGCTCACATCAAATGACCGAGGGCGCACCGTGACTCACCCAGCTACCGTTGTTCTGAGCAATCCCCAAGGCCTCTACGACCCAACTGGCAATGGCTACTCCCATGTTGCGCAAGTGCCTGCGGGCAGCCGCTTGCTGTTCATTGCAGGCCAAGGGGGCGAAAGCGCGGAGGGGGTATTGTCAGCCAATTTCCAGGACCAGGCGCGGCAGGCGCTGGCCAATCTGGAACTGGCACTCGCATCCGGTGGCGCCGGCTTGGGGCAGGTGTGCAAGCTGACCTTGCTGATCGTCGACCACTGCCAGGAGCGCCTGGCTGAGTGGGTGGCAGAAGCGGACCGGGCGTGGGGTACGGCCATGAAGCCAACCTGCACGTTGATCCCCGTGCCGCGGCTTGCCCTGGATGGCATGCTGATTGAGATCGATGCGGTGGCAGTAGCGCCAGCCTCCTCCCAAGGTAGGTAGCGGCACCGTCATACTCTGCGGTATACCCCTCTGCAGAAGCCAGCTGCCGCTGGCATGACCGCAAACCGTTCTCAGAGGTGGCCACACCATGGGTTCAGGCACTACCACGCGCCCGGGCGGCCAGATCGTAGCCTGGCTCGGGCCAGCACTGTTCAGCCTGGTGGCATTTGCCGCCAATTCCGTGCTTTGCCGCCTCGCGTTGAAGGGCGGGGCAGCCGACCCCGTGAGCTTCACCGTCATCCGCCTGGTCGGCGGTGCCTTGTTTCTGTTGCTGCTGACCCGTCCGCGCAAGCCCGCCCTGAGCCTGGGTGGCAGCTGGCGTGGGGCGCTCGCGCTGTTCCTATACGCCTTTCTGTTCTCTGCTGCCTATGTGCAGCTCAGTGCCGGCGCTGGCGCGCTGCTGCTGTTTGGCGCCGTGCAAATCACCATGTTCGGCTTTGCCTGGTACAGGGGTGAGCGAATAACGCTGCGGGTGCTGACCGGTATGGCATTGGCCTTCGCGGGGCTGCTGGTATTGTTGTTGCCTGGTGCGGCGGCGCCGGGGTTGTCCAGTGCCTTGTTGATGGCGCTTGCAGGGGGGGCCTGGGGCATCTACACCTTGCTGGGCAAAGGCTCACCACGGCCATTGGCTGACACCGCAGGCAACTTCGTGCGCAGCTTGGCATGCCTGGTGCTGCTGGCCCCGATGCTGTGGATGGGCAGTGGCCTGCAATTGTCGCTGGCGGGTTTTGGCTACGGGCTCGCTTCTGGCGCCATTGCGTCGGGGGCGGGCTATACGGTGTGGTACAGCGTGGTACGGCGGATCAGTGCCCAGCAGGCCGCCACCTTGCAACTCAGCGTGCCGGTTATCGCGGCATTGGGCGGGGTATTTCTGGTCGGCGAGCCGTTGTCCCTGCGCTTGGCGCTGGCTTGCGCGGTCGTGCTCGGCGGCATCGCCCTGGCCCTGCGCCCGCGCCGCTAGAAGAAACTGCGCTGCGCCTTGAGCGTGACCACGCTTTCGCAGTAGGTATTGATGCCGGCATAGGCATCACAACCGCCGCCGTTGAGGTTGGAATTGCTGTAGATCAGGTTGAGATCGATGCCAAGCCAGGGGCGGGAGAGCTCCAGGGACCAGTCGGAAAACGCGCTCACCTGGCTACCGTCACCAATGGTGAAGGGTGTTCCCAACTGATGGTGGGCCAGCTTTACGGTCAAGTCGGCGTTCAGCAGCGGGATCTGGCCGAAATCAGCGAACAGGGTGCCGGTACGGTTGCTGGGGTTGTCGCGCAGCGCCCCGCCGAAACGGCTGCCCAGAACCGAAATGCCGCCATACAAGGCGTGGCTGTCGGCGCCGGCGATGTTGGGTTGGCTGTAATGGATGAGGCCCACTTCGTAGCCCAAGGTGCTGTCGAAGTGGTGTTTGTAGCCGATGTAGCTGTCCAGGCGCAGGGTGGAGCCGGGCGCTACGCCCATGCTGGGGGCATACTGGCCGAGGTACCAGCCATTGGCATGGCTGAGGTCCAGCCCGCCATGAAAGGCGCCGGTGGCGCTGGGGGAGATCAGCCCTTGGGCCATGCTGCGCGAAGGGGTGGTACCGAGCGTGAAGTTGAAGTCGCCCAGTTCACGTTTCATCTGCTGGGCCATTAGCGCCGGGCTGAACAGCAATGCAGCGCCTAGCAACAGAAGGGGCCTGGTCATGGTCTTCGTCCTGGGAGGCTTGCGTTTGAGCGGCCAAGGATACCTGCACGGGGCGTGCATGAAAACCGTTGTGAACCGGTAAGGCTGCGCAGCCCTTGCAGGCTGCGCAGCCGCGGATCAGGCGACTTTGACGATCCAGCCTGCAGGGGCTTCCACGTCACCGCTCTGGATGCCGGTCAGCTCGTTGTAGAGCTTCTGGGTAACCGGGCCGACCTTCTCCAGGTCGTGGAACACATGCAGCTTGCCGTTGTACTCGATGCCGCCGATGGGCGTGATCACCGCAGCGGTACCGCAGGCGCCGGCTTCGACGAAACGGTCCAGGTTGCTGATCTCCACATCGCCTTCTACCACTGTCAGGCCCAGGCGCGATTGCGCCAGTTCCATCAGCGAAAGGCGGGTAATGCCAGGCAGTACCGAGGCCGATTTCGGGGTGACGAATTCGTTGTTGTCGGTAATGCCGAAGAAGTTGGCTGAACCCACTTCCTCGATTTTGCTGTGGGTCAGCGGGTCGAGGTAGATGGCATCGGCGAAGTTTGCCTTTTTGGCTTCCGCGCCAGGTTGCAGGCTGGCCGCGTAGTTGCCGCCGACCTTGGCTGCGCCGGTGCCTTGGGGGGCCGCACGGTCGAAGCTGGAAATCTGGAAGTTGTGCGGCTTCATGCCACCTTTGAAGTACGAGCCCACCGGGATGGCGAACACCGAGAAGATGAATTCCGGTGCAGTGCGCACACCAATGTTGTCACCGGTGCCAATCACGAACGGGCGCAGGTAAAGTGCACCTTTGCCGTGGGGCGGCACGAACTTTTCATTGGCCTTGACCACCTGCTTACAGGCCTCGATGAACACCTCGGTGGGTACATGGGGCATCAGCAGGCGCGCGCAGCTGCGCTGCATGCGGGCGGCGTTCTGATCCGGGCGGAACAGGTTGATGGAGCCGTCCTTGCAGCGGTAGGCCTTGAGGCCTTCGAAGCACTGCTGGCCGTAGTGCAGGGCGGTGGAGCCTTCACTGATGTGCAGCACGTTGTCGTCGGTCAGGGTGCCTTTGTCCCACTCGCCATTGCGCCAGACAGACAGGTAGCGTTTGTCGGTCTTGATGTAGTCGAAGCCGAGCTTGTCCCAGTTAATGCTTTCGTTGCTCATGACACCCTCGTTGTCTTGCTAGTGCCCGATCGCTCGGGCTGCTGTTATATGCGCACCTCGCCACCATAATACATCCGCAGCGGATCGGGAACGGCCAGTCGGAAAATGCCGCGTTGTCGGCCGCCTCTACAGTTTCAGGTACTCATCCAGGGCCAGTTGCTCAAGCAAGATGGCATCGTGCGAAGCGATGATCAGGGCCCCGCGATACTGCCCGAGCATCGCCTGCACGGCCTCGAGCGACGGCAGGTCCAGGTGGTTGCCGGGCTCGTCCAGCAACAACAGGTCCAAGGGTTGCTGGCGATAAAGGATCGCCGCCAGTGCGGCCTTCATGCGTTCACCTCCGCTGAGCAGGCTGCTGGGCAGGCCCACGCGGGTGGCGTCCAGGCCCAGTTGCGCCAGCCGGCTGCGCAGCTCGCCCTGGTCGAGTGCCGGGTTGGCCCGTTGCAGGTGTAGCAGCGCGCTGTCGGTGCCGTTCAGCAGGGTGCAATGCTGGTCGAGCAGGGCGGCTTCGCCAGTGAGCACCAGGCTGCCCTCTGGTGAGGGCAGTTGCCCGTCGATCATGCGCAGCAGTGTGGACTTGCCGCTGCCGTTGGCCCCCACCAGGCCGAACCGCTGGCCAACCTGCATGCGCACTGTGACAGGCTGCTGGGTACCGTGGGGCAAGCGCAGGTCTTGCAGCGCCAGCACCTGCCGGCCGGCATGCCGCTGTGGGGCAGGGGCGTGTACGTGGATGGCGCTGCACTGTTCGATATCACCCGCTGCTGTGCGGATTTCAGCCTGCATCGCCTGCTCGGCACTCAGGTGCTGGCGGCGCTGTTTGCCAAGTGTGGCCTGGCTCACCTGCTGGCGGCGGTCGACAATGATCTTGGCCTGGTTGGCAACCTTGGCGGTGCGCCCCGCCCGGGCCTGGGCCTTCTCAAGGTTTTCGCGCTGCTGCTGGCGGTCACGGGCCTGGCGAAGTTGTTGCCGTTTAAGGTGCGCCAGATGCTGCTCGGCGTGGGTTGCCTCGGCACTTTTCTGCGCGAGGTAGTGGTTGTAATCCCCGCCGTACGCCCGCAGGCCCAGGCTGGACAGCTCAAGGATACGCGCCATGTGCCCCAGCAATGTGCGGTCGTGGCTGATGACCAGCATGCCGCGGTCCCAGGCCTTGATCATGCACAGCAGCTCGGCGCGCGCAGGGCCGTCGAGGTGGTTGCTGGGCTCGTCGAGTATCAGGTAGTCCGCGTCACTCAGCCAGGCCCCGATCAGCGCCACGCGCATGGCCTGGCCACCACTCAGGCAGCGCGCAGGCGTGCGCCAGTCGAGCTGGCCCAGGCCATGGCGTTGCAGCAGTGCCTGCAACTGCTCGCGGACGCCCCAGCGCTCGCCCACGGTGTCGAAGTCTGCGGCATCTACGCTGCCTTGTTCGATGCGTTGAAGGGCTGCGATCACCGGGCCGACCTGGGCCAGGTCGGCAACAGTGGCACTGTGCTCGATTACCTGCTGGCCCAGCAGATGCACGTGGCCCTGGCGCTGGCAGGTACCGCTGCTGGGCGCGCGCTGGCCGGCCATGACCTGGGCAAGCAGGCTCTTGCCCACGCCATTGCGCCCGACCAGGCCGGTGCGGCTGCGGTCGAAAGTGGCGTTGAGGTTGTCGAACAACAGCCTGCCATCGGGCAAGGCCAGGGTGACGCTGTCGAGCGTCAGGATGGATGGGTCGGTCATGAGCAACTCCACGAATGCCGCGACATCTCCGGAGCGAACCGGAGGCTGAAGGCTGGCCGTCGGACAGACGGCGGCATCAATGGCGCATTGGACGAACACCTCGTGGCAGGGGAAAGGCCACCCTAGCGGAGAATCGGCAGAGGGTAAAGTGCATCGACACGCCAGCAACGGCTGGCAGTGGTTGACCACCTGCCAGCCACTGCGTAGCCTTGCCGGTTCGAGGTTCTTCGGCCAGACCGAAGCTAAGACGGGAACGCGGTTCAAGCCGCGGCTGCCCCCGCAACTGTAAGCACCTTACGGATCGACACAGCCACTGCGCCACTGCGCGGGAAGGCGTCATCCCCCCAGCCTGTTCGCATTGCAGAGCGCTGGAACGGTGCAAGCCAGGAGACCTGCCTCGACACGTTTTCGACTTTAAACCGGGCGGGGTGATCCGGTGGCGAACACGCCCGGCCAGCATGGCCGCGGGCTGTCGTCCTGCATGCCCGCGCCACTCTGCCAAGGGCAACGCGACATGAAAACACTGGCCAAGCTACCTGTCACCATCGTCACCGGCTTCCTCGGGTCGGGCAAGACCACGTTGCTGCGGCACATGCTCGACAACGCCCAAGGCCGCCGCATTGCGGTCATCGTCAATGAGTTCGGCGAGCTGGGCATCGACGGCGACATTCTCAAGCAGTGCAGCATCGGTTGCACCGAAGAAGAGGCCACCGGCCGGGTTTACGAACTGGCCAACGGTTGCCTGTGCTGTACCGTTCAGGAAGAGTTCTTCCCGGTGATGCGCGAACTGGTGGCGCGGCGCGGCGACCTGGACCACATCCTGATCGAAACCAGCGGCCTGGCCTTGCCCAAACCGTTGGTCCAGGCCTTCCAATGGCCAGAAATCCGCAACGCCTGCACCGTCGATGCCGTCATTACCGTGGTCGACAGCCCGGCAGTGGCTGCCGGCACCTTCGCCGCCTACCCGGAGCAGGTTGACGCCCAGCGCAAGCTCGACCCTAACCTGGACCACGAATCGCCACTGCACGAGCTGTTCGCCGACCAGTTGGCCAGCGCCGACCTGGTGGTCCTGAACAAGGCCGACCTGATCGATGCCGAGGGCCTGGCCAAGGTCCGCGCCGAAGTCGCCGAAGAGCTGCCAGCGGCAGTGAAGGTCGTCGAGGCCAACAGCGGCAAGCTGCCGCTGGAGGTACTGCTGGGCATGGGCGCGGAGTCCGAATTGCACATCGACGGCCGCCGCACGCACCATGACAGCCACCACGACGGCGATGACCATGACGACCATGACCACGATGCCTTCGACTCCATTTCCATCGACTTGCCTGAAGCCGATGAAGCCTTGCTGCTGGGGGCCCTGACTCAACTGGTGGTGGAGTTCGGCATCCTGCGTGTCAAAGGCTTCGCCGCCGTACCTGGCAAGCCGATGCGCCTGCTGGTGCAGGGGGTGGGTACCCGTTTCGACAAGCACTTTGACCGTGCGTGGCGCGCTGATGAGCCGCGGGTCACGCGCATGGTGCTGATTGGCCAGGAACTGGATGCAGCCCAGCTGGAAGCCCGCTTGCGCCAGGCCCTGGGCGCCTGACCCATGCACTTGCTGCGGACCCAGCCCGGCGGCTTCGTGCCGGACGACAGCATTGCCGACCTTGGCCAGACACCTGCCGAGCTGGTGATTCTCTGCAGCGGCGATTCGCACCTGGCGTTGCTCGCCGACAGTGCCGAGCAACTGCCTGACGATTTCCCCACGCTGCGCCTGGCCAACCCCATGCAGGTGCAGAACCATGCGTCGGTTGACCTGTATGTCGACCAGGTGCTGCAGCACGCCAAGGTGATCCTGGTGTCGCTGCACGGCGGTGTCGGCTACTGGCGATATGGTGTGGAGCAACTGGTTGGCCTGGCCGCCCGCGGCGTGCAGTTGATCCTGGTGCCCGGCGATGATCGCCCCGACCCCGAGCTGACCGGCCTTGGCACGGTGCAGGGCGAGCAGGCCGAGCGCCTCTGGCACTACTTGCGCCAGGGCGGCAAGGCCAATGCCCTCAACCTGTTCCACTGCCTGGCCAGCCAATGGCTGGGCCGCGAGTATGCCTGGGATGAGCCACAGCCCCTGGCACGCACCACGGTGTATCACCCGGCCAAGGGCAGCGCCGCGCTGGAGGACTGGTACCCGCACTGGCACCCTGAGCACCCGGTCGCGCCGTTGCTGTTCTACCGCTCTCACTTGCAGGCGGCGAATACCGCGTTCATTGACGTGTTCTGCCAACGCCTGCAAGCCGCCGGCCTTAACCCGCTACCCATCGCCGTTGCCAGCCTGAAAGAGCCCGCCTGCCTCGAGCAGGTGGAGGCATGGCTGGATGAAGTGGGCGCTGAGGTGGTGCTCAATACCACCGGGTTCGCGTTGTCCAGCCCGGAGCGGCCAAACCTTCGGCCACTGCGGCGCGACGTAGCGGTGCTGCAGGCGATTTGCGCGCAGGATAACCAGCCAGGCTGGGAAGCCAGCGAGCAGGGGCTGGGGGCACGCGACCTGGCCATGCATATTGCCTTGCCTGAACTGGACGGGCGCATCATTACCCGCCCGGTCAGTTTCAAGGACATGGCCTGGCACAGCGAGCGCAGCCAGTCAGATGTGGTGTGCTACCGCGCCCACGCTGAGCGCATGGACTTTGTCGCCGAACTGGCCAGGCGCTGGGTGGCTTTGGCGCGTTTGCCCAACGGCCAGAAGCGTGTGGCGCTGATACTGGCCAACTACCCGACCCGCGATGGCCGCATCGGCAACGGCGTAGGCCTGGACACGCCCGCTGCCGCGCTTACTATCCTCCAGGCGCTGCGCGCCGAGGGCTACCCCCTGGCGGATCTGCCCGGCAGCGGCACACAACTCATTCATGCGCTGCTTGGCGGCGTCACCAACGACCTGGACCAGCTCGACATGCGGCCCTGCGCGCAGAGCCTCGGCATGGCCGACTACCTGGCCGCGTTCGAGCGCCTGCCCGAGGCCAACCGGCAGGCTGTGCTGGAGCGTTGGGGCCCACCCGAGCAGGACCCGATGTACCGCAGCGGCCGGTTGATGGTGGCCGGCCTGCGCTTTGGCCTGACCTTCGTCGGCATCCAGCCGGCGCGGGGCTACCAAGTGGACCCCAGTGCGGTGTACCACGACCCAGACCTGGTGCCCCCTCATGGTTACCTGGCTTTCTACTTCTGGCTGCGTCACGTCTACGCCGCCGATGCGGTGATCCACGTTGGCAAACACGGCAACCTCGAGTGGTTGCCTGGCAAAGGGGTCGGGCTGTCGGCAACCTGTTGGCCAGATGCCTTGCTCGGCCCGCTGCCGAATGTCTACCCGTTCATTGTCAATGACCCGGGCGAGGGCGCCCAGGCCAAGCGCCGCACCCACGCGGTGATCATCGACCACCTGATGCCGCCCCTGACCCGGGCCGAAACCTACGGCCCGCTGCGCCACCTGGAACAACTGGCGGACGAGTTCTACGAAGCGCAGTTGCTGGACCCTCGCCGGGCGCGGGAGTTGCAGCGCGACATCCTCGAACTGGTCAAGGCCAACCATATCGACCGGGAACTGCAACTGGAGGGGGAACTGGACGATGCGAGCGTTTGGTTGCCTCGCCTGGACACCTACCTGTGCGACCTCAAGGAGTCGCAGATCCGCGACGGCCTGCATGTCTTCGGCCAATCGCCTCAGGGCCGGCTGCGCCTGGACACACTGCTGGCGCTGCTGCGGGTGGAGCGCGCAGATGGCCGGGGTGGCAACGCCAGCCTGTTACGGGCCCTGGCCAAGGTGCTGGTACCGGGGTTCGACCCGCTCGACTGCGACTTGGGTGAGCCCTGGCAGGGCGCGCGCCCAGCCCAGTTGCAGGGCATGTGCGAGGCGCCGTGGCGCACCTGCGGCGACACCCGCGAGCGCCTGGAATTACTGGCGTTGCACATGATCGAGCAAGCGCTGGAAGGCGTAGTCCCCTACCCGGATGTGGACCTGTGGCAGCCCGTGCATCAGGTGATCGAGGCCCTGCGCGAATCAGTCGCGCCGTGCCTGGACGCCTGTGGCGCAGCAGAAGTGCACGGCCTGCTGGCGGCACTGGCCGGCCGCTTCGTGCCGGCCGGGCCCAGTGGCGCGCCCAGCCGTGGCAGGCTCGACGTGCTACCAACGGGCCGTAACTTCTATACCGTGGACGTGCGCAACCTGCCCACCACGACGGCCTGGCGCCTGGGCTTCGCGTCCGCCAACCTGATCCTTGAGCGGCACCTGCAGGAGCATGGCGACCACCTGCGCCAGTTGGGCCTGTCGGTGTGGGGCACGGCGACCATGCGCACGGGCGGTGACGACATCGCCCAGGCCATGGCACTGATGGGCGTGCGGCCCGTGTGGGCCACGGGCAGCCAGCGCGTGGACGATTTCGAAATCCTGCCCCTGAGCCTGCTGGACAGGCCGCGGGTTGACGTCACTCTGCGCGTGTCAGGGTTTTTCAGGGATGCGTTCGGCAACCTTATCCGCCTGTTCGACGCCGCGGTGCAAGCGGTGGCCGGGCTGGACGAACCCGACGACCTCAACCCGCTGGCAGCCCGCGTGCGCAGCGAACGGGCAACCTTGCAGGCGCAGGGCGTGGGCGCCGAGCAGGCGGCACGCCAGGCGGGCTGGCGTATATTCGGGGCCAAGCCCGGTGCTTATGGCGCCGGGGTGCAGAACGCCATTGACGGGCAGCTGTGGCACACCCGCGAAGACCTGGCCGAGGTGTACCTGAACCACGGCGGGTATGCCTATGGCGCCAGCGACGAAGGCACGCCAGCCCGGGCGCAGTTTGCCCAGCGGCTGGCACGTGTGCAGGCGGTGCTGCAAAACCAGGACAACCACGAGCACGACCTGCTCGATTCCAACGATTACTACCAGTTCCAGGGTGGCATGCTGGCGGCCTCCGAAACCCTGGTTGGGGCGCCGGTGGCGAGCTACCACGGTGACCACAGCCAGGTTGACCGGCCGCGTATTCGCACGCTCAAGGAAGAACTCAACCGGGTCATCCGCGCACGCGCGTTGAACCCGAAGTGGATCGACGGCGTAAAGCGCCACGGCTACAAGGGTGCGTTCGAAATGGCAGCTACCGTGGACAACCTGTTCGCGTTCGACGCCACCACGCACCTGATCGACGACCACCATTATCAATCGCTGGCTGACGCCTATGTGCTGGACCCGGCAACCCGCGATTTCATGCGCGAGCACAACCCCGAAGCCCTGCGCGACCTCACCGAACGTTTGCTCGAGGCCCAGCAGCGTGGGCTGTGGCAGGCGCCGGGCGATTACCGCGAGGCTTTGGAAGAACAACTGCTCGATGGCGAGGAACAGGCTTGAAATGAGTGAACCCGTGCAATTTCCCCTGGCGGCCGTGGTGGGGGCCGACGACCTGAAGCTGGCCCTGTGCCTAACTGCCATCGACCCGAAGATCGGCGGCGTATTGATCGAAGGCCCGCGTGGCATGGCCAAGAGCACCCTGGCCCGTGGCCTGGCCGACCTGCTCGGTGAAGGGCCATTCGTGACGTTGCCGTTGGGTGCCAGTGAAGAGCGCCTGGTTGGCACGCTGGACCTCGATGCGGCACTGAGGCAGGGCAAGGCGCAGTTCTCGCCGGGCGTGCTGGCACAGGCCGACGGTGGCGTGCTGTACGTCGATGAAGTGAACCTGCTGCCCGACACCCTGGTGGACCTGCTGCTCGATGTGGCAGCCAGTGGCACTAACCGTGTCGAACGGGACGGTATCTCTCACCGCCACAGTGCCCGTTTCGTGCTGATCGGCACCATGAACCCGGAAGAAGGCGAGTTGCGGCCGCAGTTGCTCGACCGCTTTGGCCTGAACGTGGCCCTTGAAGGGTTGCCGGAGCCCCAGGCACGCCAGCAGATCATCCGTCGGCGCCTGGCATTCGACAGTGATCCGCAGGCTTTTTGCAGCCACTGGGCGCAGGCTCAGATGCAGTTGCGCGAGCGCTGCCAGGCGGCGCGCCAGGCCCTGGCTGCTATCCCGCTTGACGACCACGCCCTGGCGCTGATTACCGAACGCTGCTACGCCGCCGGGGTCGACGGCTTGCGTGCCGACCTGGTGTGGCTGCGCGCTGCCCGAGCGCACAGCGCCTGGCGGGGTGGCCAGGCCATAGAGCAGGTAGACATCGAGGCGGTCGCGGAATTTGCCCTGCGCCATCGCCGCCGCCACGCCCCCCAGGCCAACCCCCCCGCAACGCCACCGCAGCCTGAGGTGGCAGGCGCCAGCCAGCCTGGGGAAAAGGGCGGCCAGGGGGATTGGGGCGCCTTGCCGCCCCAGCCTGTGGCGGCTGGGCCAAGGCGCGAGGTGCCGAACTGGGCAAAAAAGCCCTGAGCATCCGTCAATCACCTGCCCGGGTGGCGGATGCCGGTGCCGGTAAAGGGCAGCAGGCTGGCGCCAGCCGCGGCCGCGCCGTTGAGCAGGCCAGCGGCCGCGTTGCCTGGGTGCCGACGTTGCTCAAAGGCCGCCCGCGCAAACGTCATGATGTGTGCTGGCAGGTACGTCGGGGCAAGCCGGCTCAGCTGTGGCTGGTGATTGTGGACGCCTCTGCCTCAACCCGCCGAAACCAGGCACTGGGCCAGGCGAAAGGGGTACTGGCAACGCTTTTCGACCAGGCCTACCGCCAGCGTGCACGCCTTGCGCTGCTGACTGCCAGCGGCCACGCACCTCAATGGCAACGTCACGGGCTGAAGGCCTCAGCAGCATTGCAACCCTGGCTACAGGCGCTGGGAGCTGGTGGCGGCACACCGTTGCTACCCGCGTTGGAGCAGGCCAGACGATGGCTGATCGCCCGGCAGAAGGCCCACCCCAGCGAACAGGTGCGCTGCCTGGTGTTCACCGACGGGCGTCTGCAGCAGTGGGAAGCCGTGCAGCCGTTGCCCTGCAGCACCGTGTTGGTGGACATGGAAATAACAGCCGTACGGTTGGGGCGCGCGCAGCAATTGGCCTTGCAGTTGAATGCCGAGTATCAGCATATACAGGCCATGAACGTCATTAAGTAAGTGCGAGGGTGCGGCATCAAGTCGCAATAAAAAACGTGCAACTTTTAGAGGGGCAAGTGCGTGGTGGGCCCACGCACCTGTTTAGGCAGCCGGTATTACCGAGGCATTGACCAAGGTTGCAGGCGGTAGCCTTTTTCGCTGAGTTCGGCGCGCACTTCCTCGATCAGGCTGGCCCACTGGGCTTTATCGGAATAGATGCGCGAGGATACTTGTTTGCTGCCGATACGGGCATTGGTGCGGTCAACCACGGCCAGGCTAAGTTCGCCTGTACCATTGGGGGCATCCCAGGCCACGCACTGGAAGGGTTCGAAGGCGTGGTCGGCAATCAGCAGTGCTTCGTTGACACGGAGCGGGGCATTCATGAGTCGGTCTCTCTGTGGTCGCAAACATCCAGGTGAAGTCCGCGTTGCTTCCAGGTCGCCTCAAGGATCGCGATATGCAGCGCGGGGTTATCAGTACTGATGCTCTGGTCGGGGGTTCAAGTCACACGTTTACAATAAAAAAGTTCACAGGCGTTTAATCAATTGATCACCTGCGCCCATGTGAGGGCGCTTTAAACAGAAAATTCCCGCCATGCGATCTAAAAAGCGCGGCCAGTAGACGGACGGTCATGGAAACCGTCAATTGAGTTGCTAGTGTTAATCGGGCGCCACAACTTGCTGTTTTATCTCAAAAAACCAAAACCTGGCGCCAAGGATCGGTCATGCAGCAACCCACCGCGCAACGCCGCTTGCTCATCGTCGACCCTTGCGAGGCATGCCATCAGCTGCTGCCTGGGCTGCGCGAAGCGGGTTGGGATGTCGACAGCTGTGTACTCGCCCACGCCCAGGATTATCCGTGCGATGTGGGCTTGCTGCGCCTGGAGGCCTCGCACCTCAAGCAGCCAGATGCCGTAAAGGACATGATAAAGCGCAGCAATACCGAATGGATTGCGGTGCTGAGTGCCGAGCAACTGCGCATGCCGGCATTCGGGGATTTTGTCTGCGAATGGTTTTTCGACTTCCACACCTTGCCCTTTGACGTCTCGCGGGTGCAGGTCATGCTGGGGCGGGCATTCGGCATGGCGCGGTTGCGGGGCAAGGGCACCAACAAGGTTGACGACCCCAACGACGAACTCCTGGGGGAGAGCCGGCCCATCCGCGAGCTGCGCAAGCTGCTGGGCAAGCTGGCGCCCACCGAATCACCCGTGTTGATCCGCGGCCAAAGCGGCACGGGCAAGGAACTGGTGGCGCGTACACTGCACCGTCAGTCGCAACGCAGCGAACAACCGTTCATTGCGATCAACTGCGGGGCTATCCCCGAACACCTGATCCAGTCTGAGCTGTTTGGCCACGAGAAGGGCGCGTTCACCGGCGCCCACCAGCGCAAGGCGGGGCGTATCGAGGCGGCCCACGGTGGCACGCTGTTTCTGGACGAGATCGGCGACCTGCCGCTGGAGCTTCAGGCCAACCTGCTGCGATTTTTGCAGGAAAAACACATCGAGCGCGTTGGCGGCAGCCAACCGATCCCGGTGGATGTGCGGGTGCTGGCGGCCACACACGTGGACCTGGAAAAGGCCATTGAGCTGGGTCGCTTTCGTGAAGACCTGTACTACCGGCTGAACGTGCTGCAGGTGGTGACGGCCCCCCTGCGTGACCGGCATGGCGACCTGCCGATGCTGGCCAACCACTTTGCCCATTTCTACAGCCTGGAAACCGGCCGCCGGCCACGCTCGTTCAGCGAACACGCACTGGCTGCCATGGGGCAGCATGACTGGCCAGGCAACGTGCGCGAACTCGCCAACCGGGTGCGTCGCGGCCTGGTGTTGGCTGAAGGGCGGCAGATCGAAGCACAGGACCTGGGGTTACAGGCCCAGGGGCAGCAGCAACCGCTGGGCACGCTGGAGGAATACAAGCACAGGGCCGAGCGGCAGGCCCTGTGCGATGTGCTCGACCGCCACAGTGACAACCTGAGCGTGGCGGCGAAGGTACTGGGTGTTTCACGGCCTACCTTCTACCGCCTGTTGCACAAGCACCAGATACGCTGAGGTGCCGCCTAGGCCCTTAGTGGGGGGCACGCACGATGGTTTTGAGCAGGTCCTCAGGGCTGATGTGCCCGGCCACTTGCGACACGGCGCTGCCAGGGGTCGGCAGGTCGATGATGTGGTTTTTCATCTTGCCGATGACATGCATCTCGCAGGGTTTGCAGTCGAACTTGAGCGTCAGCACTTCGTCGCCCTGAATCAGTTGCATGGGCGCCACCTTGGTGCGTACACCGGTGACACCTTTGGCCTGCTTGGGGCACAGGTTGAACGAGAAGCGCAGGCAGTGCTTGGTGATCATCACCGGTACCTCGCCGTGCTCCTCGTGGGCCTCGTACGCGGCGTCGATCAGTTGCACGCCGTGACGGTGATAGAAGTCCCGGGCCTTCTGGTTGTACACGTTGGCCAGGAACGACAGGTGCGACTCGGGGTAGACCGGTGGCGGCGTGGTCTCGGGCTTGCGGTAGCCGTGGGGGTGAGCCTGGATGCGCAGCGTGGTCAATGCCTCGATGGCCTCGCGGCGCAGCGCCTTGAGCTGCGAATTGGGGATGAAGTACGCCTGCGGGGCGTCCAGCTCGATGCTGTCGGCGTGGTACAGGGTGGTCCCCAACTGACCCAGCAGGTCGTGCAACTGATCCAGTGCCTGCTGGGGCTTGTTGGCCGGGCCAAACGGGCCGTCCAGTGTCACGTGCGCACTGACGCCTTCTTCGCTGGTCACCACCAGCGTCAGGCACTGTTCGCGCAACACCGCCTGCCAACGCACGCCAATGCGGCGTTCTGCAGAGGTGCGTTGCAGGGCCTGCTGCCAGTTGTGGTCAAGGTTGCGCGACAGTGGGTGGTTGGGCCTGAGCTTGTGCAGGCCTTCGGGCATTTCGTTGGGTTCAACGCGGTAACGGTAGCGGGTGTGGCCGTCTTCCTCGAACTGGCCACGGGGTTCGGCGATATTGGCCCGGAACCCGACCACCTCGCGCTTGACCAGCACATTGAGGCCGTCGCCATTGGTCAACGGTACGTCGGTGACCACCTGCAGGTCGCGCTTGCCGACCTTTTCCACCACGCCAACTGGCAGGCCGGTGAAGGTGGGCGAATCGAAGGCACCGATGTCGACCTTGCGGTCGGTGACGAAGTAGTCGGTGCTGCCGCGGTGGAAGGTCTTGTCCGGATCAGGGATGAAGAAGTGCTCGGTGCGGCCGCTGGAGGCGCGGGCCAGGCCTGGGCGATCTTCCAGAATGGCGTCGAGTTCCTTGCGGTAGTGGGCGGTGATGTTCTTCACATAGCCCATGTCCTTGTAGCGGCCTTCGATCTTGAACGAGCGCACGCCCGCATCCACCAGGTCGCGCAGGTTGGCGGTCTGGTTGTTGTCCTTCATCGACAACAGGTG
Source organism: Pseudomonas sp. S32 (assembly GCF_016648095.1). Lineage (NCBI taxonomy): Bacteria > Pseudomonadati > Pseudomonadota > Gammaproteobacteria > Pseudomonadales > Pseudomonadaceae > Pseudomonas > Pseudomonas sp. S32. The sequence continues at coordinate 122,155 of NZ_JACVVF010000005.1, read as the reverse complement.
TTTCTCGAACGCTACTACCCGGCCCTGATCATCCTTGAGCGTGTAGGGCAGGCGGCAGGCCTGGGAGCAGTCGCCACGGTTGGCACTGCGACCGGTCTGGGCATGGGAAATGTTGCACTGGCCGGAGAACGCCACACACAGGGCGCCGTGGATGAAGAATTCGATGGCGGCATCGGTCTCGGCGGCGATGGCGCGAATTTGCTGCAGGTTCAGCTCGCGGGCCAGCACCAGTTGCGAGAAGCCTGCCTGGTCGAGGAAGCGCGCGCGCTCCAGGGTGCGGATGTCGGTCTGGGTGCTGGCGTGCAGCTCGATGGGCGGGATGTCCAGCTCCATCACCCCCAGGTCCTGCACGATCAGGGCGTCGACGCCGGCGTCGTACAGCTGGTGGATCAGCGCACGTGCAGGTTCCAGTTCGTTGTCGTGAAGGATGGTGTTGATGGTGGTGAACACGCGTGCGTGATAACGGTGCGCGAACTCGACCAGTTGGGCGATGTCGGCGACCTCGTTACAGGCATTGTGGCGTGCGCCGAAGCTTGGGCCGCCGATATAGATGGCATCCGCGCCATGCAGGATCGCTTCACGGGCAATGGCCACGTCGCGGGCAGGGCTGAGCAGTTCCAGGTGATTCTTGGGAAGGGACATGTCGTTATATTTTCGGGCTGTCACGGTTAGGCGCGCATTGTAGCGGCGAAACCGCCGGGCAGCACCCTTGGCCTGCCCGGAGGTGCATTGGCCGTGCGCAGATCAGCGCTTGGCGGCCATTGCCGTCACTTCCACCCGCATGCCTTCGAAAGCCAGGGCGGCAACGCCCACGGCGGCGCGCACAGGCCAGGGTTTGCTGAAGAAACGCTGGTACACCTCGTTGAAGGCGGCGCGGTCGGCCATGTCGGTGAGGTAGATGGTCAGGTGCAGCACGCGGTCCATGCCGCTGCCGGCGTTCTCCAGTGCCACTTTCAAGGCCTGCAGCGTGCATTCGCTTTGCTCGACGATGCTGCCCAGTGCCAGGCTGCCGTCGGGGTGGGTAGGGATCTGGGTGGTCACCAGCACGCCGTTGTACTCGGCGACGTCAGACGAGATGGCGTCTGCATCCGGGTCCGGGGTGTAGGTGATATCTGCGTTTGCCATGGTCAGGTTTGCCTTGCGACGGTGGAAAACAGCAAGCGTACGCCACCCGGCCGTGCGGGTCGAGGTGGCCCCCGTGTTTGAATTACGGGGCGTTCACCGGCAAAATCGCGCCCCACTGCAAAGGGGTTGACCGTGAACGAACACACATTGTCCATGCGCCTGGAACGGGTTGCCGCCTACGTGCCACATGGCGCGCGCCTGGCCGACATCGGATCAGACCACGGCTACCTGCCCGTGGCGTTGATGCGCCGCGGGCTCATCGCCTGTGCGGTGGCCGGTGAAGTAGCGCCCACGCCGTATGCTTCGGCCCAGCGTAATGTGCGCAAGCACGGCTTGCAGGCGCACATCGCCGTGCGGCTGGCCGACGGCCTGGCAGCCATCGAAGCGGATGACAGGGTGTCGGTGATCAGCCTGTGCGGCATGGGCGGTGAGACCATGTGCGAGATTCTGCAGGCCGGTAAGGCGCGGCTTGCGGGTGTGACACGCCTGGTGCTGCAGCCCAACGGTGCAGAGCCTGAACTGCGCCAGTGGCTGATGGGCAATGGTTACCGCATCGTGGCCGAAGAGGTGCTGCGCGAGAACCGCTTTGATTACGAAATCATCGTCGCCGAGCCCGGGGCGGCGGCTTACAGCCCTGAACAGCTGTATTTCGGCCCGCTGCTGATGCAGGAGAAGGGCCCGGCATTTCGGGTGAAATGGCAGCGCATGCTGAAACAGAAACAGCAGACCTTGGCTAATTTTCAGCGGGCCCGTGACACTGTGCCTTTGGCCAAGGTCGAAGCGTTCAACCAGCAGGCCACCTGGATCATTCAGGTGCTGGCCTGAATCCCCCCTTCTGAGGAGCGTCCCCCATGGACATGCTGCAGGCCATGCGTACCTTCACCCGGGTGGTGGAGTGCGGCAGTTTCGCGGCGGCGGCCACCGCGCTGGACATCTCCGCTGCCCAGGTTTCGCGGATCGTCGCCGAGCTTGAGAACCAGTTGCAGACACGGCTGTTGCACCGCACCACCCGGCGCTTGCGCATGAGTGAGGCAGGTGAGCGGTTTCTGGAGCGCGCCCGGCAGATCCTGCAGTTGACCGAAGAAGCCATGGGCGAAGCGCGCGGTGCGCACCTGATGCCGCGCGGGCGTTTGCGCCTGCATTGCCCCCATGGGTTGGGCTTGCTGCTGATGCCCCTGGTGGCCGGCTACAACGCGCTGTGCCCGGAGGTGGTGGTTGAACTGACCTTGTCCCAGCGCAACCCGGACCCGCTCGCCGAAGGCCACGACGTGGTCATCACGGTGGACCAGGCCTTGCCCGACTCGCAGTTGATCGCCGTACCGCTGGGCACCATCTTCAGCATCGCCTGCGCGGCGCCGGGTTACCTGCAGGCCCACGGCGTGCCTAACCGGCCTGAGGACCTGCATGGGCATCGCTGCCTGCGCATGGCGTACCCGCTGTACGAAGGCGACTGGGTGTTTACCCAAGGCGAGGAACAGTGCGTCATCGCGCCGCAAGACAGCTTCCAGACCAACGTCGCGGACGCCATGCTGGTCGCTGCCGAGTTAGGCATGGGTATTGGCCTGCTGCCGTTCTACACCGCCAGCCAGGCCATCGAGCAGGGGCGCCTGTGCCGGGTACTGGCGCCCTACAGGTTGCGCGAAAATGCGTTGTACGCCATCTACCCATCGCGCCATTACCTGGATGCCAAGGTACGTACCTGGATCGATTACCTGAAAGAGCAACTGCCCGCGCTGTTCGAGGGGCACGCCCGCGTGGTGGATGATGCAAGGTACTGGCAATAACCGGGCGGTAAGCGTGCTTTAAAGAGGGTAATGCTTTAACTCCCGCGCGATCAGCATGCGCTGAATCTCGCTTGACCCTTCATAGATTTGCGTAATGCGCGCATCGCGGTAATGGCGCTCCACCGGGTAATCCTCAAGGTACCCATAGCCACCATGCACCTGGATAGCCTTCGAGCACACCCGCTCGGCCATTTCCGAGGCGAACAGCTTGGCCTGCGAGGCTTCAGACAAGCAGGGCTTGCCTGCGCTGCGCAGGCGGGCGGCGTGCAGGATAAGCAACCGTGCGGCGTTGATCTGCACCTGCATGTCGGCCAGCAGGTTGGCAATGCTCTGGTGTTCGTTGATCGGCTTGCCAAACTGCACGCGCTCACGGGAGTAGGCTAGGGCCGCCTCGAACGCCGCGCGAGCGATACCCAGTGCCTGGGCGGCGATGCCGATGCGCCCACCCTCCAGGTTCGACAGCGCTATCGCCAACCCCTTGCCACGCTCGCCCAACAGGTTGGCTGCAGGAATGCGGCATTGCTCCAAGGTGACCGCGCAGGTATCTGATGCACGGATGCCCATCTTGTGCTCACTGCGGTCTACCTTGAACCCTGGGTTGTCCGTTGGTACCAGAAATGCCGACAGGCCCTTCTTGCCAAGGTCCGGGTCAGTGACCGCGAACACGATGGCCAGGCCCGCGCGGCGCGCATTGCTGACAAACTGCTTGGCGCCGTTGATCACCCACTGGCCGTCTACCAGCTCTGCCCGCGTGCGCAGGTTATGCGCTTCAGACCCAGCTTGTGGCTCGGTCAGGCAGAAGCAGCCGATGACTTCGCCACTGGCCAGGCGCGGCAACCAGTGCTGTTGCTGCTCGTCGGTACCGTAGGCCAGCAGCGGCCCGCAACCCACCGAGTTGTGGATGCTCATCATCGCGCCCGTGGCGCCGCACCCTGCAGATATTTCCTCCACCGCCAGCGCGTAGGCCACGTAGTCGGTGTAACTGCCGCCAAAGGTTTCAGGTACCACCATGCCCAATAGGCCCAGCTCACCCATGTTGCGCACCACACCGTCATCGATCCAGCCGGCCTTTTCCCACGCTTGGGCATGGGGGGCGAGCTCGCCCCGGGCGAAATCCCGGGCCATGTCGCGGATCATGACTTGTTCTTCGCTCAGTTCCACATCTTGCATGTGCGTGCTCCCAGCCTCACAGGCCTTCGAAGAATTGGTCGACACGCTGGCGCTGCAGCCCCTGCAGGGTCGGCGGGTTCCAGCGGGGCTGCTTGTCCTTGTCGATGATCAGGGCGCGGACCCCTTCGATGATGTCACCATGCTGGAACCACTGGCGGTCCAGGTGCAGTTCCATGGCGAAGCAGTCTTCCAGCGAGCAGTGGCGGGCGCGGCGCAGCATCTCCAAGGTTACCGCCATGGCCAGTGGGGAGCGGCTATCCAGCGCATCCGCCGTGGCCAGCGCCCACGCATGGCTGTCGCCGATGCTGACCGTGCGCAGCTGCTCGACAATGGCCTGCAGGTCCGGCAGGGCGAAGAAATGGTCGATCACTGGCCGCAGCTGCGCCAGAGGCGCACCGTCCACTGCCTGAGTGCCAAGGCTCGCCAGCAGGCTCTGCAGGTCTTTGAGCGGGTGGTCGCCAAAGCGCAGCGTGTCCAGACCCTGCTGCAGTGCGGTTAGCGCGTCGCTGTGGACGTACCAGTTCGCCAGGCCGCAATAGAGGGCGTCTGCGGCCTGGATCTGGTTGCCGCTTACGCCCAGGTAGGTGCCCAGTTCGCCCGGGATGCGCGAAAGGAAGTAGCTGCCGCCCACATCGGGGAAGTAGCCAATGCCCACCTCCGGCATACCCAGGCGGCTGCGCTCCGTGACCACACGCAGGTCGCAGCCTTGGGCCAGGCCCATACCACCGCCCAGGGTGAAACCGTCCATCAATACCAGGGTCGGTTTGCGGTAACGGTGGATGACCAGGTCCAACGCATATTCTTCGACGAAAAACGCTTCGTGCAGGGTGTCACCTGCCTTGAAGCTGTCGTACAGCGAACGGATGTCCCCGCCCGCACAAAACCCTTTAGGGCCCTCGCCATTGAGCATCACCGCGACCACTTCGGGGTCGTCTGCCCACAGGTCCAGTTGCCGGCGCAGGCGGCGCACCATGTCCAGGGTCAGGGCATTGAGGCCAGAGGGTCGATTCAGTGTGAGATGGCCGACTCGGTTGCGTACCTCGGCCAGCACAGGTTCGGAAGCCGAAGCGTGAGTGTCTGCAAGCATTGCGTTCTCCCTGCTTTGTTATTGATTTCCATGTGAAAACTGGAGTTCGCTGGAGGATCACAGAATCCTGTCATGCGAATTTGCCCTGCACAATCGACAATTGTGCAGGGCTAACGTGCATTTTTGCGGCTCGCCTGGCAGTTCTGCCAGTAGCCCGGTAGTGAAGACTCGGGCAAACATCATCGCACCGGGGTTTCTACCCCAACTTCATACAGGGGCTGATGCGATGCGCAAAAAACCAATACTCGCCAAGACACTGTTCGGCATGAGCCTCACGGCGCTGGTCACTGCCACATCGGCTTCTGCCGCACCACAGGCCGGGGCGCAAGCCGAAGACACGGGGGCGCCGGCGTCGCCCCTGATCGGCTTCCTGAACCAGCGTGGGCGTGAGTCAGTCGATCAACTCAAGACGTGGTACAACGCGGTTGCCGATGACTGTGGTGGGCCCAGCAAGCCTGCCTACCTGTGCAGCTGCATCCATGTGCGGACCACGACCACCAGCACTCAGTTTTTGCCGTGGGAACCCACCCAAAGCCAGTTGACGAAGGGCAGCGTGGCGTTCTCGTGGCTGCGCCAGGACAACAACTTCGGCAAACCCTTTGGCAACCAGAACGGCCTGATCCTGCCACCCGTGCAGGCTGTGCCGCCCGGCAAGAACAACAAGCTGGAGGTGCTGTGCAGCTTCCCGATCAACGCCAACACCAATCAGCGCCCCAGCTTGCAAGGGTGTGGCCCTATTACCGGTTACGAAACCACCACGGCCAGCTGCCAGACCCTGGGCGTGTCGACGGCGCAGCAATGGCTTGAACGTTACCCCAACGCCGGTAACTACCGGGTGTGCGGGTGGGACATGCGCGAGCCCTCGCAGCCACCCGCCAGGGCTTTCCAGGCTGCCATACATGCACGCGCCGGGCTGGCGGATGCGCTGTGGCATGTCAATAACGAGGTCTTGCTCCCGGTATGGAGCGCAGGCAGTGGGGGTGAGCTTCCGATACAGGCGTTCTTTTTTGTCAGCGGCGAACCCCAAGCACTGGTCAAGGCGCAGTTCGACCAGATCCGTTACTACCAGGCGTACCACCAGTTGGTGCCGGTCGTCAGCCTGGCGTTCCCCTCGGCCAAGGGTGGCGTGATGACCTTCGGCTATGACGCTGATGGGCAGGCGGTCGGGCGCCCAACGCCGCTTCCCGACTTGGATTTCGAGCACCTTGCCGTAGGCGATGTCGCTAAAGTGACGGTAGACGGGGTGGTGTTCGAAATGGGCCCTCGCAGGCAGGGCGTCAGTGATGCGGCCCATGACAGCGGCGGCCTGATTGCGGGTAAACACCTGCAGGCGGACGGCACCATCACCTTTTCGTTGCCCGGTGCGGGCCGTCGCCTGGTCAGTTTCTCCTGGGGCAGCAACAGCTATACGGGGTTGGGCCTGAGCATCTCAGGCGAACAGATTGAGCTTTCAGAGGATGACGCAGGCCCCATGCGTTACGGTCGGCAGGAACTGATCATCGAAGGCCCAGAGGTGTTCACGCTGACCGTGGACTCTACAGAGGACGATTCGCTGCTGGTGCTGGACAACCTGAAAGTCGAGAAACTGCCGGATCACCCGCTGGCCCCATCCGCCAGATGACGGTTTGCCATTTATCGCGCACACTGCATGAAAAATTCCCAAGCCCGTTCCCCGCTGCTCGGCGGGGCACAGCCGGAGTAGCACATGGCGCGACAATCCATAACAAACGCCCAAGACGCACTTCACGAAACCCGCCAGGCCCGTTTGAAACTGGCCAGCGAAGGCGAGCTGCCGCTGGGCATGCTGCGCGACGAGATCGACGCCTCGTGGCGCCGAAGCCTTGGCCATGGGCTCAATTGCCTGCAAGGCGAGCAGGTGGGCCTGGGCCTGCAGCAGGGGCAGGACCTGCGCGCGTTGCTCGAACGCAACCGCCTGCTGCTGGACGCCGTCACCCCTGAACTGGACTACCTGGTTGCCCGCCAGGGTAAAGGTGGCATCGTCATCCTCGGCGATGCCCAGGCCAACGTGCTGGCCATCGAAGGGCAGACCCATGTGCTGAGCCGTGAAGGCCTGCGCGACCTGCACCCGGGCAGTTGCTGGAGCGAGTCCTTGCGCGGTACCAACGCCATTGGTACTGCCGTAGTGGAGGGCCGCCCGACGCTGATCAACTGCGGCGAACACTACCTGGACCGCCTCAGCCCCTTCTCCTGCACCTCTGTACCCCTGCGTGACCCCGGTGGCGAGGTGATCGGTGTGCTGGACATCACCCGTGAAGGGGTCATGGCGCAACCGCAGGACAACCTGACCGCACTGATGCTGGCTGCTGGCACCATCGAGAGCCGGCTGTTCGGCCTGTGTCACCCGGGCCATCTGGTACTTGGGTTTCACGCCCGTGCGCAGTACCTCAACAGCGCCTGGCATGGCTTGCTGGCGCTGAACCTGGAGGGCGAAGTGGTCGGGGTAAACGACAACGCCTGCCAGTTGATGCGCATGTCGCGCCAGGAAGTGATCGGCAGACGCAGCAGCGACCTGCTGGGGGAGCGCTCCCCAGCCTTTATTGCACGCCTTTGGCAAGGCGGCGTGAGCAGTGTGCAAACGGCCAAAGGCGAGTTTTTCGTGCGTGCCTTGCAACTGCCCCGTCATGGGCGGGTAACGGGTCACCCGTTGCCAGGCAAACCGGCCCAGCCCACCCAGGCCCCCGGGCTTGAGGCCTTGGCCGGCGCTGATTCGCGCCTGGCCCGCAACCTGCGCATGGCCCGGCAAGGCCTCGGCAATGGTTTGCCGGTGCTGCTGCTGGGTGAGACTGGCACCGGCAAGGAGGTCGCCGCCCGCGCCCTGCATCACGCCAGTTCACGTGCCGACAAGGCATTCGTGGCGGTCAACTGCGCGGCCATCCCTGAGGGGCTTATCGAGTCGGAACTGTTCGGCTACCGCGAGGGGGCGTTCACCGGCTCGCGGCGCGGTGGCATGGTCGGGCGGCTGATGCAGGCGCATGGCGGTACCTTGTTTCTGGACGAGATCGGCGACATGCCCCTTGCCTTGCAGGCACGCCTGTTGCGGGTGCTGCAAGAGCGGCGGGTGGCACCGCTGGGTGCCGGTGACGAACAGGACATCGACGTTGCGTTGATCTGCGCGACCCACCGCGATCTCAAGCGCCTGGTCCACGACCAGCGCTTTCGCGAAGACCTGTACTACCGGGTCAATGGCGTGTCGCTGCGCCTGCCGGCCCTGCGCGAACGCGAAGACCTTACCGCGATCATCCAGCAGGTGCTGGACAAGTGCGCGGCTGCGGCCGTCACCCTCGACCCCGCGCTCGACGCAGTGCTGCATGGCTACGACTGGCCGGGCAACATTCGCCAGCTGGAGATGGTGTTGCGCACGGCGCTGGCCATGCGCGAACCGGGTGAACAGGTGTTGACCCTCGACCACCTGACCGATTGCCTGCTGGAAGAACTGGCCAGTGCCAACCCGCCGTCAGGCAGCCTGAAAGACAACGAGCTGGAGCTGATGCGCAGCGCACTGGCCCGCCACCAGGGCAACGTTTCGGCCGCTGCCGAGGCACTGGGCATCAGCCGGGCGACCTTGTACCGCAAGCTCAAAGCCCTGCGTTGCTGAGCCGTGGGCAACCTGTTCGCAAGGCTGGTGGAGTCCAGCGACCCCGTACTGATGCGCCAGGCCCTGGCTTGGCTGTACAGTTTCGTGCGGCCACATGGCCGCGCCATCGGCGTGCTGCTGGGCCTCTCGCTGAGCGCCTCGCTGCTGGCCCTGATGCAACCCTGGCTGGTCAAGACGCTGATCGACGAGGGCCTGCTGGCGCGGGATTACCAGACGCTTTGGCACATTGCCGCCATCATGATCGTTACGGGCCTCTTGGGTACGGTGCTGGCCGGGGTCAACCGCTACCTGCACACGCGGTTGTCTGGGCGCATTCTGTTCGCGCTGCGTGACGACCTTTACCGCCATTTGCAGCAGTTGTCGCCCTCCTTCTACGGGCGCCGGCGCATGGGCGATATCCTGTCACGCCTGGACGGCGATGTGGCGGAGATCCAGCGTTTTGCCGTGGACTCTTTGTTCTCGGCGGTGTCGGCTGTGATCGGCCTGGTAGGTGCGGTGGCCCTGATGCTGATGCTGTCATGGCAGCTGTCACTGCTGCTGGCACTGCTGGTGCCGGTAGAAGTGCTGTGGCTGCGCTGGATGCGACGTAAGGTTGAGCGTGAAGTACGCAACCTGCGTGAACGCTCTGCCGATGTGTCATCGTTCCTGGTCGAAACCCTGCCGGCGATGAAGTTCATCCAGGCGGCCGGCCAGCAACGCCGTGAGGCTGGGCGGCTCGACCAGTTGGGCAAAGGGTACATGAGCCAGTTGCTGAAGGTGCAGGTCACCGAATTCTTCACCCAGGCGATCCCCGGCACGCTGACGTCGTGGTGCCGCGCCTGCGCGTTTCTGGTGGGGGGCTGGTGGGTGATTCAGGGCACGTGGCAGCTGGGAGCGTTGATCGCCTTTTCCACCTACATGGGCATGGCGGTGGGCCCCGTGCAGAGCCTGCTGGGGTTGTACGTGGCGGTGCAGCGCATGGCTGTGAGCCTGGGCCGGGTGATGGAGCTGAAGCAGGAGACGGTGGCTGTGCTTCCGGCGCGCCACCCCCGGCCCATGCCTGATGGCCCTGGCGAGCTGCGGCTTGAGGGTGTGAGCTTTGCCCACCAAGGGCGTCACGGCGCCGTGCTGGACGGTGCGCACGTGTGCATACCGGCCGGTATGAAAGTGGCCATCAGTGGCCCATCGGGGGTGGGCAAATCGACCCTGATCGACCTGCTGCAGCGTTTCTACGACCCGGACGCGGGCCGTATTCTGCTGGATGGCGCGGACCTGCGCGATCTGGACCTTGCTGCCCTGCGCAGGCGGGTGGCCGTGGTCAGCCAGGACATCGTGCTGTTTCGCGGAACCCTGGCACAGAACCTGGCCTATGGCGTGCCTGAGGCGTCCCGCGCCGAACTGGAGCGGGTGGTACACCTGGCACGCCTGGGTAGCCTGGTTGACAGCCTGCCGCAGGGCCTGGACAGCCTGCTGGGCGAGCGTGGCCAGCAGTTGTCTGGCGGCCAGAAGCAACGCATTGCCATCGCCCGCGCAGTGTTGCAGGCGCCGGCTATTCTGGTGCTGGACGAAGCCACCTCGGCGGTGGACGAAGCCACCGAGCGCGAAGTGATCACCGCGATCGACCAGCTGTTTGCGGGCCGCACGCGCATCCTGATCAGCCATCGGGCATCGACACTGGCCGATGCCGACTTGCACGTGCAATTGCGTGATGGCCAATTGGAGGTTCTTTTGCAGGAGGCAGCAAAGCATGACAACTGAGGTACGTATGGGTGTGATCGACAGCGGCTGCTCGCCCGCTCAGGCACAGGGCCTGCTGGCCACACGCTGTTTCTGGCTGGAGCGGGCCGACTTGCGTGACGCTGAAATGGCCGTTGACCAACTGGGGCACGGCACGGCTGTGCTCGCGGCCGTACAGCGCGAGGCCCCGGGGGTGTCGCTGCTGATGGCCCAGGTGTTCGACACCCAGCCCAGCACCAGCGCCCTGCAGGTGGCAGCTGCGTTGTTGTGGCTGGTAGAGCAGGGCGCAACGGTGGTCAACCTGAGCCTTGGCCTGCAGCAGGACCGGCCCGTGCTGCGCGAGGCCTGCGCCGAGGCCCAGGCGGCAGGCGTGTTGTTGTGTGCATCGAGCCCCGCCCGCGGGGCGCCGGTATACCCGGCCAGTTACCCCGGGGTGATCCGCGTGACCGGGGATGCCCGCTGCGCCCCTGGCCAGTGGTCATGGCTGGGTAGCCGTCAGGCGGATTTTGGCGGCCATGTGGGCAGTGGTTCTGCCGCGGGTGCCAGCCTGGGGTGCGCTGCATTGAGCGGCAGGGTTGCGGCGCTGCTGCGTGATGAGCCTGGCATGCACCCTCAGCAGGTGCGGGACTGGTTGCGCAGCCTGGCGGCCTTCAAGGGGCCGGAGCGGCGAGGCGCCAGGCATGCATGAGCCCCGCATCCTCGTGCTGGGTGCAGGCCCTGCGGGGGCTGCCACCGCCATTGGCCTTGGTCGCCTGGGGTACCCGGTAACGGTCGTGTCCGAGTGGCGCCGCTTCTCGGCAGTGGAGGGTGTGTCGCAGCGGGTGCTGGAAGGTTTGCGCCATGCTGGTTTGGGCGGTGCGTTGAACCAGGCTGCCACGTCGGCTACCCGACAGGTGCACTGGAACGGCCAGCACTTGCAGATGAACCAGGAGTACCTGCTGGACCGGCAACGTTTCGACCATGCCCTGCGCGATGACCTTCTGCAGGCCGGCATCACGGTTATCGAAGGGCGGGCGCGGCAGATCGAGCACGACGTCAGCTACCAGGTTCACCTGGATGACGGCCAGGTGCTGGAGGCCGATTTCCTGGTAGAAGCCCGTGGCCGACAAGCCCCCCTGGCGGCGGACCGCCTGCGTGGCCCTGAAACGGTCAGCCTGCTGGCGAGCTGGCAGGGTGCCCCTGGCGAGCCTGCTTCGGCGATCGAAAGCCTGGACGGCGGCTGGGCATGGATGGCGCGGCTGGCGGATGGGCGCGGTTACTGGCAGATCACCCAGGACGCCGAAAACCTGCCAGCCAAGGCAGCCCTGGCCGGCTACTGCGCGGTGTTGCGTGAGCGCAGCGCGCTGGCGGCGGAGCTGTTTGGTAACCAGGCATCGCTGGCGGCGCCCGTCCATGCTCGCAGCAGCACGCCTATCCTGGCAGGGGATTGCGTAGGCATGGACTGGATCCGGGTGGGGGATGCCGCAATGGCCGTGGACCCGCTGTCTGGCAATGGGATCTTCCAGTCCTTGTCTTCGGCATTGCAGGCGCCGATGGTGATCAACACCCTCTTGCGCAGGCCAGGGCGGGCAGGGCTGGCCCGCCAGTTTCACCAACAGCGGGTGGCAGAGTTGTTCATGCGTTTCGCGCGTACCGGCCGTGACTTCTACGCGCAGGAACAGGCCCGCAGCGGGCAGCCATTCTGGGGCCGGCGCCAGGGCTGGCCCGACACCCAGCCACTGCACCTGGCAGCGGACAACCAGGCGGTGCAGGTGGTGCGCCGGCCAGTGCTGTGTGACGGGCTGGTGGAGGAGGCAGAGGTGGTGGTAACAGCGGACCAACCACTGGGCGTCTGGCAATTGCAGGGGGTGCCCTTGGCGCCGATCGTGCGGGCGGCGCAGGCGGGTGAAGGGCTGGATGCCGTTCTGGCGGGGCTGGAGCACCACCAGCGGCTGCAGGTGATGCGATGGCTGCGCGAACAGCGCATCACCTGAGCTGCCTTGGCCTGCTTTGCCGAGCCCAGACCACGCCGGGTCGGCTTAGAAGAAGGTTCCGACGATCAATTGCAGATAGGTGCCCGTATCCCGCCCGCCCAATTGCGTGCCGCCGTTGGCAGCGCTCCGCTCGGGTTTGTAGAAGCCTACTACCGGGCTGATGAGCAGATGGTCGTTGACCATCCATTCTGCGTACAGGTCCAGTTCACGCCCGCCCAGGTTGCCCCGGGCGGTATCGAGCGTATCAAAGTCGAAGTACAGCGCACCCACGGTCAGGTTGTCATGCGGCTTGCCTTTGACCGCTACATGATGCACCTGGCTGTTCTTGTTGAACGGCCCTGCATAGTTGGCTGCCACCTCCCCCTGGAACCAAGTGCCGTAGCCCCGGCTCAGGCCGTAGAACAACGGGTCGAAGCCCTCGGAGAACCGGCTGTAGCGGTAGGTGGCAGTGGGTGACCAGGGCAAGGCAGTAAACGTCCAGTTGCCCTCCAGGTACCACGCATTCTCGTGCCCGCCAGTCTGGTCCTGTGTGACGTACTCGGCGGCGACCTCAAGGCCTTCAACGCCCAGGTTACCTCGCCCGCGCAGGCTTGCAGTATCCATGCCGTCGCGGTGTTGCAGGCCCATCAGTTGTGCGTATCGGTCGTCCACATCCAGGCCGCGGATCCAGCTGATGCCCACGGTACCTGTGTCAGCGACATGCTCCAGGTTGGCCACTGCCAGCGAGGTGTCGGCCTGGTAATGGTTATCGGACTTTAGCCACATCAGGTCGCCACGCCAGCCTTGCTTCCCGCCCAGGCGCAACACGGCCGTGCGGTCGAAGGCTTTGCGCGCTGCCAGGTAGTAGGCGCCGCCACGGTTGAAGTTCGCGCCCAGGTCCGCTTTGCCCAGGTTTACCGGGTCGCCTTGAATCAGGAAACCGTCGCCTAGCGTCACCACCTGCCGCCCGCCGGAGAGGTCGATGCCATCCTCGCCCAGGGCCGGAAACAGGTTCCCCGACCGCCAGCCCAGGTTCATGTCCTCGATGGCGGTGCGGCGTTCGTCGCCCAGGGTCAGCCCGGCAGCATCGCCATCGCCCCAGGTTGCGGAACTGACCAGGCTGAGCGCGCCGTAGAGGGTGCCGCTTGCGGCCAATGCCTGGGTGCCGGCGAGGCCGTACTTCGCATAACCTTCCTGCCACGCGCTGCTGCCAGCTTGGCGGTTGCCGGCCTGGTTGAAGCTTTCGTCGCTGTGGAAGGCGCCGAACAGTGCCTCGAGGTTGGCGTTCACCGTAGTGCCGTTCTGGTTGTACAGCTCATAGGCGTGGGTGAGCGGGGCAGTGAACAGCAGGGCCAATGTGCAGGCGAGTTTGTGCGTCATGGTGTACTCCATGGTCATTGTTGTTTTGAGAAGTGCTGCAGCGGCCCTGCCGCGATGGGGCAGGGCCAGGGGTGAAACGCTCAGAGCTTGATCAGTACTGACTTGAGCTCTGTGTAGTGGTCAATGGCAGCCGCGCCCATTTCACGGCCCACCCCCGACATCTTGTAGCCCCCGAACGGCAATGCCGGGTCCAGGGCGCTGTGGCAGTTGACCCACACCGAGCCTGACTTGATACGCGGGATCATGCGGTGTACCGCAGCCAGGTCGTTGGACCAGATGCTCGCGCCCAGACCGTACGGGTTGTCGTTGGCCATGGCGATTACGTCATCAACGTCGTCGAAGGGCATCGCCACCAGCACCGGGCCGAATATTTCTTCCTGCACCAGGCGATGGCGCTGGTCCACATCGACGATGACGGTGGGCTTGACGAAGTACCCTGGGCCGAAGCTTTCACCCCCACAAGCAATGCTTGCCCCGAGTTCGCGGCCCAGTTCGATGTAGCCGGTGACGCGGTCCTGCTGTTTGGCGGAAATCAGCGGGCCCATTTGCACCGCTGGGTCCAGGCCGCTGCCAAGTTTCATGCCGTTGGCAATGCTGGCGATATCACCCACCACATTGTCGAAATGCTTGCGGTGGACGTACAGGCGTGAGCCGGCGCAGCATACTTGGCCCTGGTTGAAGAAGATGGCGCTGGCGGCCCCGGCTGCGGCCTCCTGCAAGTTGGCATCGGGCATGACGATGGTAGGCGATTTACCACCCAGCTCTAGGGTGACCCGGGTCATGTTGTCCATGGCCGCCTTGCCGATCAACTTGCCCACCTCGGTGGAGCCGGTGAACGTCAGTTTGTCGACGCCGGGGTGTCGGCTGAGGGCGCCGCCGGCATTCAGGCCGGTGCCGGTGACCACGTTGAACACGCCCGGCGGGTAGCCGGCTTCGTCCACCAGTTCTGCCAGCTTGAGCACGCTCAGCGGTGTTTCGTCCGCCGGTTTGAGCACTACCGTGCAGCCGGTGGCCAATGCAGGGCCGAGCTTCCAGCACGCCAGCAGCAATGGGAAGTTCCAGGCAACGATGGCACCGACCACGCCCACCGCCTCCCGACGCACGAACCCATGAAACTGGTCGTTTGGCATCAGCGGCAGGGATGCATCCACGGTGCTGCCTTCGATCTTGGTCGCCCAGCCGGCCATGTAACGCAGAAAATCGATGGCCAGTTGCACGTCCATCACCTGCGCCGCCGCAGCGCTCTTGCCGTTGTTCAGGCACTCCAGCTCTGCCAGCAGGCGGGCGTCACGCTCCATCAGGTCGGCCAGGCGCCACAGCAGGTTCTGACGTTCGCGCGGGCGCAGGCGGCTCCAGGGCGAATCATCGAACGCCTGGCGCGCAGCGCGTACTGCCCGGTCTACGTCCTCGGCATCCGCGGCGGGCACTTCGCCCAGTATCTCGCCCGTAGCCGGGTTGCGAAAGGACAGGGTGCGGCCACTGGCGGCGTCCTGCCATTCGGCACCGATGCGCATCTTCAGTTTGCGTTCGATGAAGGCCTGGGTGGCAGGCAGGGTAGAGTGTTCGCTGGGCATGGGGCTTAGCCTCTTGTCATTGGATGTGACAGGCTTTGGGCAATGGCCGTGCCAAGGTTACACCGCGGCTGTAGGGCCTTGAATCGTGGGGCTTTGCGCGGCGGTATAGCCCTGAACAACGGTGCTGCGCTGTAGCACATTGAGACAGTGTGAGACGGGGATGCAACAGGGGTCAGCTGACCGCTGCCTCCCACGCGGGGCAGTGTCTCAGCTTGAAACACCCTGTCGCGAAATGGCACGCCGCTCGCGCTGGCACACACTGGGAAGGCACACCCAAAAACCTGTCAAGTCACTGAAAAGTAAAGAAGTTGGTGGAGGTGGCACGGTTTCTGTATCTCAGCCAGTCATTGCACCCGTGCTTCACCTGAGCGTGCGACACCATAAGAACAACAACCGTGGAGGTCTGACCTTGAAGACGACTCGACTCCGGCGACATGCTGGCAAGCTGGCGTTACTCGCCGCCGCGCTGCTGGGCACCCAGGCCATGGCGGCCGAACAGGGCCCTAACCTGTTGCAGAACAAGTGCATGGGGTGTCATATCCCCGAAGGTACCGACAGTTACAGCCGCATCAGCCACCAGCGTAAAACCCCCGAGGGTTGGTTGATGAGCATCGCCCGCATGCAGGTGATGCACGGCTTGCAGATCAGCGACGACGACCGCCGTACCTTGGTCAAATACCTGGCCGACAAACAAGGCCTGGCGCCCAGTGAAACAGACGGCGTGCGCTACGCGATGGAACGCCGTCTCAACACGGTGGAGCATTTCGATACTCAGCTGGCCGAAACCTGCGGCCGCTGCCACTCCGGCGCGCGGGTGGCGCTGCAACGGCGCCCGGCGAAGGAATGGGAATACCTGGTCAACTTCCACCTCGGCCAATGGCCGTCCCTTGAGTATCAGGCCCAGGCGCGTGACCGGGACTGGTTGCCGATCGCCCTGCAGCAAGTGGTGCCTGAACTTGCCAAGCGCTACCCGCTGGAGAGCCCGGCCTGGGCCGACTGGCAGAAGGCCAAGCCTGATGCCAGCACACTGACGGGGCAGTGGGCCTTCAGTGGGCACATGCTGGCCAAAGGCGATGTGCGTGGGGTGATGAGTATCACTGCCGAGCCGGGCGACACCTTCAAGGTCGAGGTCAAGGGCGCTTATGCGGACGGCACTCCATTCAACGGCAACGGCACGGCGATTCTGTACAACGGCTATGAGTGGCGCGCCAATGTGAAAGTGGGCGATACCTACCTCCGCCAGGTATTCGCAGCACTGGATGGCGAAATGAAAGGCCGCATGTTCGAAGCCGAACACGATGAGCGTGGCCTGGACTTCACTGCTGTGAAGGAAGGCAAGGCCCGCCTGCTGGCGGTACAGCCAGGCTTCATCAAGGCCGGTGAAGAGGCCGAGATCAGCTTGGTGGGCAGTGGCCTGGACGGCAAGCCCGACCTGGGCGCCGGCGTCGAGGTGACCCAAGTGCTGGAGCAGACGCCAACCTTGCTGCGGGTCCAAGCGCGCGCGGCCCGCGACGCCCAGCCCGGCCAGCGCGACGTTGCCGTGGGTGCGCTGAAGGGGGCAACCCTGGCCGTTTACGACAAGGTCGAGGAGGTGAAGGTGGTCCCCGCGTTCTCCATCGCCCGCATTGGTGAAAACGGTGCATCGGTGCCCAAGGTGCAGGGGCGCTTCGAGGCTGAAGCCTGGGGCAAGGACGCCAGCGGCCAGCCGCTGCGCATTGGTTACCTCCCGGCCACATGGAAGGTCGAACCGTTCAACGAGCGTGCCGTTGAGGACGAAGACGTGAAATTTGCCGGGCAGATGCAGCCCGACGGCGTGTTCGTGCCCGGCGGCGCAGGCCCCAACCCTGAGCGCAAGATGATGACCAACAACGCCGGCAACCTCAAGGTCATCGCCACACTGGCCGACGGCGGCCAGACCGGGGAGGGGCACATGATCGTGACCGTACAGCGCTGGAACAACCCGCCATTGCCGTAACGGCGGGCTGCAACGGTTTTCCAACGGATCGATTATCGGGAGGTCGCCATGGGCGCACTACTGAACCTGGTCGAGCGTAACCTGCATGAAGTGCAGGTAGATGCCGACCGCATGCTGTTCCACATACCCAGCAGCTCGCTGTTCGCCACCGACGCCGTGACCGGCGGGATCATCGACAGCCTGCGCCAGCAGGGATGTTCGGCAGAAGAGTTGATACAACGGCTTGGCCAGCAATTTGCCGGGCAGGACATCCAGGACACCCTGTGCGAGCTGATCGCGCTGGAACTGGTCAGCGACGGCTCGCCGCTGACCCCGGAGATCGCCCTCAAGCAGGTCGAACGCACCGCCCTGAACACGGTGGTGCTCAACGTCAACACCGGCTGCAACCTCAGTTGTACCTACTGCTACAAGGAAGATCTGGACAAGCCGTCTGCCGGCAAGAAAATGAACACGGCCACCGCCGAAGCCTCGGTGGAGATGCTGCTCAAGGAGTCCCCCGACGAGCAGCGTTACAGCGTGGTGTTCTTTGGCGGCGAACCGCTTTCCAACCGGCCGCTGATCGAGCACATGGTGGGCTATTGCGAACGCCGCTTCGCCGAGGCCGGCAAGCAGGTGGAATTCATCATGACCACCAACGCCACCTTGCTGACCGAAGAGGTAGTCGACTGGCTTGATGCCCACCGCTTCGGGCTGTCGATCAGCATTGACGGCCCCAAGACCGTGCATGACCGCAACCGCATCACCGTGGGCGGCCAGGGCACCTATGATGTGGTACGGCGCAAGGCAGACATGCTGCTGTCGCGTTACCGCAGCCGGCCTGTGGGTGCGCGCGTGACCCTCACCCGCGGCATCACCGACGTCGAAACCATCTGGAACCACCTGTTCAATGAGCTGGGTTTCGCCGAAGTAGGCTTTGCCCCCGTCACCTCCGGTGACCTGGCCGCCTTCAACCTCACCGGCGAAGAGCTGGTGCAGGTGTTCGCCAACATGAAGGCCCTGGGGCGGCGCTACCTGGACGCTGCGCTGGAGCACCGCAACATCGGCTTCTCCAACCTGCACCAGCTGATTACCGACATCCACGAAGGCCACAAGAAGGCACTGCCGTGTGGTGCAGGGCTGAAGATGCTGGCAGTGGACCATGAGGGCGAGCTCAACCTGTGCCATCGCTTCACAGGTTCCAGCCTGCCGACGTTCGGTAACGTACACCAGGGCGTCAAGCAGGTGCAGCTGAATGACTTTCTGTCACAACGCCTTGACCGCAGCAACACCGGCTGCGAGAGCTGCCGCATCCGCAACCTGTGTTCGGGCGGGTGCTACCACGAGAGCTACGCACGTTACGGCGACCCGCAGCACCCGACCTACCACTATTGCGAGCTGATGCGCGACTGGGTGGACTTCGGGATCGAGGTCTACAGCCGCATCATGGCCACCAACCCGGCCTTCATCGACCGCTACATCACCCCGCGGAAGGCGCACTGACATGAAGCATTTGAAACCTCTCAACAACAAGGCACGCATCCTGGAGCAGGCCGCCGCCGAGGACCGCGTCGAGGAAGTCATGGCCATGAGCGCGGTGGCCGGGTGCACCGCCACCACAGACCCTGGCTGGGAAGTTGACGCGTTTGGCGGTGTGAGCTCGCTGTGCCAGCCCATGGAGGCTGACCTGTACGGCTGCTCCGACCCCTGCTGGTGGCCGGCTCAGGTGCCGGACATGATGAGCACCTACCAGGACTGGAACGCTCAGGCGACCAACTCCGCTGAAGACTGGCGCAACCTGGGCACTGTGTTCCCTAAAGACAAGTGACCGGCCCAACAAGAACGACAAGGGGAAACCGCATGAATGCTGGACGCTGCGCACGCGTTGCGCTCACCATCGCCGCCATGGCCTGTACTGGCCTGGCGCAGGCAGACGACACCGGGCCGGCCCTGAAGGCCGGGCATGAATACATGATCGTCACCAACTACCCAAACAACCTGCACGTGGTGGATGTGGCCACCGATACTGTGTTCAAAAGCTGCGCCATGCCCGACAAGTTTGGCCCCGGCACCGCCATGATGGCGCCGGACAAACGCACCGCCTACGTATTGAACAATCACTTTGGCGACATCTATGGGTTTGACCTGGACACCTGCAAGAACACCTTCCACGCAAACCTGTCCAGTGTGGCAGGCGAGATGGGGCGCTCGATGTATTCGTTCGCGATCAGCCCGGATGGCGAAGAAGTCTACGCGACGGTCAACCCCACCCAGCGCCTGAACGATCACTACGTGGTCAAGCCGCCCAGGCTGGAGGTGTTCCGTACCCGTGACGGCCTGCAGGCCAAGCCGGTACGCACCTTCCCGATGCCGCGGCAGGTGTACCTGATGCGTACTGCCGATGATGGCAGCCTGTACGTGGCCGGGCCGGACCTGTACAAGATGGATGTGCAGACCGGCAAATACACGGTGGCCCTGCCGCTGCGCAACTGGAACCGCAAAGGCTACAGCGCCCCGGACGTGCTGTACTTCTGGCCGCACCAGAGCCCGCGTCACGAATTTTCCATGCTGTACACCATTGCCAAGTTCAAGGGCAGCAAGCAGGACCCGGCCACCGACCAGTACTTGTATGGCTACCTGAGCGTCGACCTCAAGACCGGCAAGCCCCACACCCAGGAGTTCGCCGACCTGACGGAGCTGTACTTCACCGGCCTGCGCTCACCCAAGAACCCCAACCAGATGTATGGCGTGCTCAATCGCCTGGCCAAGTACGATATCAAGCAGCGCAAGCTGATCAAGGCTGCGAACCTGGAGCACACCTACTATTGCGTCACCTTCGACAGCAAGGGCGACAAGCTGTACCTGGGTGGCACGTTCAATGACCTGGCGGTATTCAACCCGGACACACTGGAAAAGGTCGGCAACATCAAGTTGCCGGGTGGGGACATGTCCACCTCGACGCCGCAGGTGTTTGTTCGGTAGAAGCAATGGCCTTGCACAACCCTCAAGGCTGGCGGAACACTTGGGCTCCCCAAGCAAAGGTGCAGGCCATTTTATGTGAGCCACTCCGGGCTGTTGAAGTTGCTCAGCCTGGGGTCATCATCTTCACATTCCAGCGCCTCAACCTGCGCGCGCAACAGCGCCTTTTGCAAACTGCGCTCGCCCTCGGCCCAGGCATGTTCCAGCGCCGGCAGTAGCCGGCGTGGGAGCACGCTGAACATGGGCTGCCAGTAACCACCCTGGCGCACCATGGCCGCAGCATCACGGGCATGCGCCAACCTGCGCAGGTCGTGGATCAAGGCCGGGTCTACCAGGGGCGCGTCGCAGGCCAGTACCACCACCCACGCATGCCTGGCCACCTTCAACCCGGCAATGACCCCGGCCAACGGCCCCGGGAAATCCGCTTCGGCATCGCTCACTAACTGGTCCGCGTAAGCCCGGTAGCGCAGCTGATTGCGGTTGCACGAGATTACCAGGTCATCGCTGAGGGGGCGCAGGGTGCGGTACAGGTGTGCCACCAGTGGTTCGCCGCGCCATTCCAGCAGCCCTTTGTCCCGCCCACCCATGCGCTGGCCGCGGCCGCCGGCAAGGATCAGGACGGAACAGGGGGGCAGGGTATCAGGCATGAAAAAGGGCTCCAGGCAGTCGATGCCAGGAACCCTCCCATTTAAGGCCGTTGTTGTCCAGTCAGCTGTCGTGGGCAACCTCGTTGGCGGGTTGCTTGCCGCGCCCGGCCAGGCGCATCACCACCACGAAGAATACCGGTACGAACACCACGGCAAGGGTGGCACTGAGCATGCCACCGATCACACCGGTGCCGATCGCCTGCTGGCTGGCCGAGCTGGCGCCGCTGGCGATGGCCAGCGGGACCACACCGAGGATGAACGCCAGCGAGGTCATGACGATGGGGCGCAACCGCAAGCGCGCGGCCTGTATCGCCGCCTCGGTGGCATCCAGGCCCTGGTCGACCAGGCTCTTGGCGAACTCGATGATCAGGATGGCGTTTTTCGCCGACAGGCCGATCAGGGTAATCAGGCCCACCTTGAAGAACACGTCGTTGGGCATGCCACGCAGGGAAACGGCCAGCACTGCGCCCAGTATGCCCAGCGGTACTACCAGCAACACCGCAGTGGGGATCGACCAGCTTTCATACAATGCCGCCAGGCACAGGAACACCACCAACAGCGACAGCGCCATCAATACCGGGGCCTGGCTGCCCGACAGGCGCTCCTGCAGTGACAGGCCGGTCCATTCCAGGCCCACCCCGGTGGGCAGTTGCGCCACCAGCCGCTCCACTTCGGCCATGGCCTCACCCGAGCTGTAGCCGGCGGCCGGTTCGCCCGAAATCGACACCGCCGGGTAGCCGTTGTAACGGGTGAGCTGTACGGGGCCGCTGACCCACTTGGCTTGCACGAATGCCGCCAGCGGTACCATCTTGCCGCTGCTGTTGCGCACATGGATCTTCAGCAGGTCCTCGACCTGGCTGCGCTGGTCGCCCTCAGCCTGGACCACCACACGCTGCATGCGGCCCTGGTTGGGGAAATCGTTGACGTAGCTGGAGCCCACCGCCACATCCAGCACCGAGCCGATGTCAGCGAACGATACGCCAAGCGCGTTGGCCTGCCGGCGGTCGATCTCAAGCTGCACCTGCGGGCTTTCGGCCAGGGAGGCCTCGCGCACGTTGGTCAGCACTTTGCTCTTGCCGGCGTTGGCCAGCAGCTCGTCGCGGGCCGCCATCAGTTCTGCATGGCCCATGCCGCCACGGTCCTGTAGGCGGAACTGGAAACCGGTGGACTCGCCAAGGCCATCGATCGGCGGCGGCAGCACGGCAAACGCCACGGCATCCTTGAGCTGAGAGAGGGCCATGTTGGCGCGGTCGGCAATCGACTGGGCGCTGTCATCCGCGCCGCGCTCCGACCAGTCCTTGAGCGTGGTGAACGCCAAGGCCGCATTCTGCCCGCTGCCCGAGAAGCTGAAGCCAAGAATGACCGTGGTATTGCCCACGCCCGGCTCCGAGCCGTTGTGCGCCTCTATCTGTGCGGCCACCTGCTCGGTACGCATGCGCGTGGCACCGGGTGGCAGCTGGATGTCTGTGATGGTGTAGCCCTGGTCTTCGGTTGGCAGAAACGCCGTGGGCAGTTGGCTGAACCCGTAGCCCAGCACGCCCAGCAGCAAGGCGTACACCAAAAAATACCGGCCACTGCGGCGCAAAGCGCCGGAAACCCAGCCCTGATAGCCGTTGCTCATGCCTTCGAAGCGGCGGTTGAACCAGCCAAAGAAGCCCTTGCGCTGGTGATGCTCGCCCTTGGCAACGGGTTTGAGCAGTGTCGCGCACAGCGCTGGGGTGAGGCTCAGGGCCAGGAAGGCCGAGAACAGGATCGACACCGCCATTGATACCGAGAACTGCTGGTAGATGACCCCGACCGAGCCTTGCATGAACGCCATGGGCAGGAACACCGCCACCAGTACTAGCGTGATGCCGATAATGGCACCGCTGATCTGCCCCATGGCCTTGCGGGTGGCCTCCTTGGGCGGCAAGCCTTCCTCGGCCATGATGCGCTCGACGTTTTCCACCACCACGATGGCGTCGTCCACCAGGATGCCGATGGCCAGGACCATGCCGAACAACGTCAGAACGTTGACCGAAAAGCCCAGGGCCAACATCACCGCGAACGTGCCCATCAACGCCACCGGCACTACCAGCGTAGGGATCAGCGTGTAACGCAGGTTCTGCAAGAACAGGAACATCACTGCGAACACCAGCAGCATGGCTTCGAACAGGGTGGTGATCACCTGCTGGATGGACACCTTGACGAACGGCGAGGTGTCGTACGGGATGTCGTATTTGACGCCCTCCGGGAAGTAGCGCGCCAGGTCCTGCATCTTCGCCCGCACCAGCGTGGCGGTTTCCATGGCGTTGGCGCCAGGCGACAGCTGCACACTGAAGGCGGTGGCTGGCTTGCCATTGAGGCGGGTGCCGAACTGGTATTCCTGGGCACCCACTTCGACCCGTGCCACATCGCCAATGGTCACGGTGGAGCCGTCTGGGTTGGCGCGCAGAACGATGGCGGCAAACTCCTCGGGGGAGGACAACTGGCCCTTCACCACGACGTTGGCGGTGATCTCCTGCGTGTCGCGGCCAGGCAGGTCACCGATGCTGCCAGGCGCCACCTGGGCGTTCTGCCCGGCAATCGCGTTGGCCACATCGTTGGGGGTGAGGTTCAGGCCGACCAGTTTCGCAGGGTCGATCCAGATCCGCATGGCCCGCTCCGAACCATACAGCTGTGCCTTGCCCACCCCTTTGATGCGGCGGATTTCGTTCATCACGTTGCGAGCGAGGATGTCCGACAGGGCGGTTTCGTCGAGCTTGCCATCCTCGGAGGTAAGGGTACCCAGCAGCAGAAAACCAGTGGACAGCTTCTGCACTTGCAAACCCTGCTGGGTGACCGGCCGTGGCAGGCGCGATTCGACCACTTTCAACCGGTTCTGCACGTCAACCTGAGCCAGGTCCGGGTGGGTGCCGGGCTGGAAGGTCGCGGTAATGGTAGCGCTGCCCAGGCTGCTCTGGGATTCGAAATACAGCAGGTTGTCGGCGCCGTTGAGTTCCTGCTCGATCAGGCTGACCACGCTTTCGTCCATGGTCGCCGCCGAAGCGCCAGGGTAAACGGCATAGATTTCGATCTGTGGCGGCGCCACATTCGGGTACTGCGCCACTGGCAGTTGCGGAATGGCGAGGGCGCCTGCCAGCAGGATGAACAGTGCGACCACCCAGGCGAAAATCGGGCGGTCAATGAAGAATTGCGGCATGGGTCAGGCCCTCACTGGCCGGGGTGCTGTGCGACGGGCTTGGCCTGGGTGGCAGTATCAACCTGCACCTGGTCCCCGGCCTTGATGTGCTGCAGGCCTTCAACCACTACCTGCTCACCGGCAGCCAGGCCCTCGGTGACCACCCAACGGTCGCCCTGGGCGCTGCCCAGCACTACCTGGCGGTCGCTGACGCGAGACTGCGGGTCCACCACCATGACCTTCGGCACGCCGGCGCTGTCGCGTTGGATGGCGCGTTGGGGCACGCTGATGCCCTGGGGTTGCACCGCCTGCGCCAGGCGCACGCGCACATAGCTGCCAGGCAACAGGTCCAGGTTGGGGTTGGGGAATTCGCTGCGCAGGGTGATCTGGTTGGTACTCGGATCGACGCTGATGTCGGAGAACAGCAGCTTGCCGGGTAGTGGATAGGCACTGCCGTCGTCCTGGATCAGGGTAACGCTGGCCTGGCCATCGCCGACCTGCTGCACCTGGCCAGCGCGCAGGGCCTTGCGCAGTGCGCTGATTTCACGGGTCGACTGGGTAACATCGGCGTGGATGGGGTCCAGTTGCTGAATGGTCGCCAGCGGCGTGGCTTCGTTCTGCCCAACCAGCGCGCCTTCGGTTACCTGAGCCCGGCCAATACGGCCGGCGATTGGCGCCGTGACCGTGGCGTAGCCGAGGTTCAGGCGTGCCCGTTGCAGGGCGGCCTTGGCTTCGGCCACAGCGCCGTCGGCCTGCAGGAAGCTGGCTTTGGCATTGTCGTATTCCTGGCGGCTGACCGCTTTGTCGCTGACCAGTTCGCGGTAGCGCTGCTCCTGCAGCCTGGCTTGGTATAGCGTGGCCTCGGCCTTGGCCAGGGCCGCCTTTGCGCTGTCGAAGTCTGCCTTGAACGGGGCCGGATCGATCAGAAACAGCACATCCCCCTGCTTCACATCGCTGCCTTCACGGTACACGCGCTTGAGCACCACGCCAGCCACCCGGGCGCGAACCTCCGCTGTGCGCGGTGCCAGAATGCGGCCGCTGAGCTCAGTGGTGACGGCCAGTGGCTGCAGTTGCAGGGTTTCTACCCGCACTTGGGGGGCAGGGGGCTGTTGGTCCTGGTTGTCACCTTCGCTACAGCCGCTCAGGCCAAGGCCCAGTAACGCCAGAAGCGCCAGGCGGCGCAGGCAGGGGGATGATGTGTTGGGCATACGGGTCTTCCGCTGATGATCCACACTATGCTACGGCAGTCGCTCAACGAATTGCTGTGAACAGCTGTAGGGCAGGTGTGAAAAAGTGTGAAGAATGATCCTGTAGGCGGGGTGGGTTCTATATTCTGCGCAGGCTTGTGCCGGTTTGGTCGCGGGTAGACCCGGCCTCACAGTCACCCATTGCCTGCGGCCTCTGTGTGAGCGGGTTTACCCGCGAAGAGGCCGGCACAGTTCCACTCCAACCCAGAACCCAAGCGCCTATGCCGAATATTTTCCTGGTCGAAGACGACAGTGCCCTGTCCGAGCTGATCGCCAGCTACCTGCAACGCAATGAATTCCAGGTACAGGTGATTGCCCGCGGCGACCATGTGCTCGACGAGTACCGTCGGCACAAACCTGACCTGGTCATCCTCGACCTGATGCTGCCGGGTATCGACGGGCTGCAGGTTTGCCGCCTGTTGCGTCAGCAGTCCCGTAACCTGCCGATCCTGATGCTTACCGCCCGTGACGACAGCCATGACCAGGTGCTGGGGTTGGAGATGGGCGCCGACGACTATGTCAACAAACCGTGCGAGCCGCGCGTGCTGCTGGCGCGGGTGCGCACCCTGCTGCGCCGCAGCAGCATCAACGAACCCCGCCTGGACCAGGATCTGATCGTTATCGGCGGCCTGCGCATCGACCTGGCCGAGCGTACGGTGACGTGGCGCGGTGAGGCGGTGGAGCTGTCCAGCGGGGAATACAACTTGCTGGTGGTGCTGGCGCGCAATGCGGGAGTGGTGCTGAACCGCGACCGCATTCTGCAGCAGTTGCGTGGCATCGAGTTCAACGGCACCGACCGCTCGGTCGACGTGGCCATCTCCAAGTTGCGGCGCAAGTTCGATGACAATGCCGGGGAAGCCCGCAAGATCAAGACCGTGTGGGGCAAAGGCTACCTGTTCAGCCGCGTCGAGTGGGAGTGCTGACCGCCCATGCTGAAAATTCTGGTGCGCCTGTACCTGGTCATCATCGTGGCGTATGCCGGCGCCTTGCTGTTCATACCCGACACCATCGTCGGGCTGTTCCAGGATCGCTTCATGGCCTACAACCTGGGGCAGACCAAGGGCGTGCAGTCGCTGATCGTGCGCCAGTTCCACCAGGTGCCCAAGGCGCAGTGGCCGGCGGTCGAGCAGGCACTGGCCGAGGATTTCGCGCCGTTGCAGGTGCAACTGCTGCGCATGAGCGATGCCGGGTTGCGGCCGGCAGAGCGTTCGCGCCTGGAGCAGGGGCTGTACGCCGTGCGGTTGGCAGACTGGGGTTATTACCAAACGGTACTGGCGCCTCTGGACAAGGACTGGCTGGTGCGTTTGCATTCGCCGCCAGACCCCTTGGACATCAACGTGCTGTCCTGGGGTGTCACGGTACTGATCGGCGCTGCCATGCTGGGTTGCCTGCTGCTGTGGGTGTGGCCGCACTGGCGCGACCTTGAGCGCCTCAAGGAAACCGCCCGGCGCCTGGGGCAGGGCAAGATGTCGGAGCGTACGCATATTTCTGCACATTCCAACATCGGTGAGCTGGCCGGGGTGTTCGACACCATGGCCGGTGACCTGGAACGCCACGTGAATCAGCAACGTGAACTGCTCAACGCCGTTTCACACGAACTGCGCACGCCCTTGACGCGCCTGGACTTCGGCCTTGTGCTGTTGTTCGATGAAGTGCCGGCGGCCAGCCGCAAGCGTCTGCTCGAACTGGTGGGCCATGTGCGGGAACTGGACGAACTGGTACTCGAGTTGCTGTCCTACAGCCGTCTGTACAATACCGACCAAGCGCGCGAGCGGGTGGAGGTGTCGCTGCTGGAACTGGTGGACAGCGTGCTTGGCAGTTTTGCCGAAGAGCTCGATGGCCGGGGCATCCAGTGGGAAGTGCGCGCCGGCAATGACATGCCGCGTTTCGTGCTCGACCCGCGGCTTACTGCGCGTGCGGTGCAAAACCTGGTGCGCAATGCCATGCGCTACTGCGACAAGCGCCTGCTGCTGCGCTTGAGCTTGGAAGAGGGGGCGTGCCTGTTGACCGTGGAGGACGACGGCATCGGTATTCCGGTGGAGGAACGCGAGCGGATCTTCCAGCCGTTCTACCGCCTGGACCGCAGCCGTGACCGCAGCACTGGCGGGTTTGGCCTGGGGTTGGCGATCAGCCGCCGGGCCATCGAGGGGCAAGGGGGAACGCTGACGGTTGCGCAATCTGCCCTGGGTGGGGCCCGGTTTACCATACGGCTGCCCGCGAGTTGAAAAAACCTGCTGCACCGCTTCTTCTAACCTTGCACTTCTTGTAGCGTTACAGGCTGTCCATCCGGGAGCTGAACATGCAAGGCAAGGCACGCAAGATCGTCCAGGTCGTGCTCTACGAGGCCATCGCCGTGGTGTGTGTAGCGCCCGCGCTGGAACTGGCGTTCGGTGCAGGCATGGCACAATCGGCCGTGCTGTCGGTGTTGATGTCTGGCATCGCCATGAGCTGGAACATGGCCTACAACTGGGCATTCGAACATTGGGAGGCGCGTCAGCCAGCGCGCGAGCGCACCTTGCTGCGTCGGCTGTTGCATGCGTTAGGCTTCGAAGGCGGGCTGGTCGTCCTTCTGCTGCCGGTGGTGGCTTACTGGCTGCAGGTAAGCCTCTGGGCGGCGCTGCTGACCAACCTGGCGTTGTTCGTGTTCTTCTTCCTATACGCGTTCTTCTTCCAGTGGGGGTTCGACAAGGTATTCGACGTGCCGCTGTCGGCCCAGCAGGCCAAGTGTTGACGTACGACCGTGGCGCGGGATAACGTCGTGCCTATGCACACCCTCCCGCACGCCTTCGCCAGCATTATTACCGCCATTATCAGCTTGGCGGGCTAGCGCGAACGTGCACGAAACCCGCCCTGGAGGCGGGTTTTTCCATCTGACTCCTGGGCACCCTGAACAACCGCCAAGGAGTTACCGATGACCAGCCTCTGCGACAGCCCTCGTCTTACCCCCACCCCCCAGCAATTGCTGTCGGAGCAGGTCAGGCGCATTCTCGCCGCGCCGGTGTATGACCTGGCCATCGAAACACCGTTGCAGGCCGCGCCGGCCTTGTCTGCCAGGC
Source organism: Pseudomonas sp. S32 (assembly GCF_016648095.1). Classification (NCBI taxonomy): domain Bacteria; kingdom Pseudomonadati; phylum Pseudomonadota; class Gammaproteobacteria; order Pseudomonadales; family Pseudomonadaceae; genus Pseudomonas; species Pseudomonas sp. S32. The sequence goes on along the minus strand of NZ_JACVVF010000005.1, from coordinate 93,711 downwards.
TCGGTAACCCGGTGCTGCTCAAGCGCGAAGACCTGCAACCGACCTTCTCATTCAAGATCCGCGGCGCCTACACGCGCCTGGCGCGGCTAAGTGCAGCGCAGCGCGCGCGCGGTGTGATCACGGCCTCGGCCGGCAACCATGCCCAAGGTGTGGCACTGGCCGCCTCACACCTTGGCATGACGGCGACCATCGTCATGCCGACCACCACGCCGTCGCTGAAGGTGGAGGGGGTACGCTCACGGGGTGGGCACGTGGTGTTGCACGGTGAGAGTTTCCCCCACGCACTGGCCCATGCGCTGACCCTGGCGGACCGCGGCGGCGCCACCTTCGTGCCGCCGTTCGACGACCCCGATGTGATCGCAGGGCAGGGCACCGTGGGCATGGAGATACTGCGCCAGTGCCAAGGCCCGTTGCACGCCATTTTCGTGCCGGTGGGCGGCGGTGGCCTTATCGCTGGCATCGCAGCCTATGTGAAATACCTGCGGCCGGATGTGAAGGTGATTGGTGTAGAACCGCAGGACTCGAACTGCCTGCAGGCGGCGCTGCAAGCCGGGGAGCGGGTGGTACTGCCACAGGTGGGGGCGTTTGCCGATGGCGTTGCCGTTGCCCAGGTCGGCGCCCACTGCTTCGAGCTGTGCCGGCATTTTGTCGATGAAGTACTGACGGTCGGCAACGATGCGCTGTGCGCTGCCATCAAGGATATCTACGACGATACCCGCTCCATCACAGAACCCTCCGGGGCACTGGCCGTGGCAGGTATCAAGCAGTATGTGGCCCGTGAAGGTATCCAGGGGCAGACGTTGGTGGCCGTTGACTCCGGGGCCAACGTCAATTTCGACCGCTTGCGCCACGTGGCCGAGCGTGCCGAGCTGGGTGAGCAGCGTGAAGCGATCATCGCCGTCACCATACCGGAGCAACCTGGCAGTTTCCGTAGCTTCTGCCAGGCACTGGGCAAGCGCCAGATCACCGAGTTCAACTACCGCTGCAACCCGGGCAAACCGGCGCGGTTGTTCGTGGGGGTGCAGACCCACCCGCAGCACGACCCCCGCGAGCAGCTGCTAGGCGGCCTGCGCGGGCAGGGTTATGACGTGCTTGACCTGACTGACAACGAACTGGCCAAGCTGCATGTTCGCCACACCGTGGGCGGCCATGCCGCGCCAGGCGCCCAAGAGCGTGTGCTGCGCTTCGAGTTCCCGGAGCGCCCCGGGGCGCTGCTGGCGTTTCTGGAACGGTTGGGCAAGCGTTGGAACATCAGCCTGTTCCATTACCGTAACCACGGTGCCGCCCACGCTCGTGTGTTTGCGGCACTTGAAATCCCGGAAGAGGAGCGCGGTGGCTGGCGTTCGGCGCTGGCGGAAATGGGCTACCAGTACTGGGACGAAACCGACAACCCGGCCTACAGGCTGTTTCTAGGCTGATGTAAGGGCGAAGCCAGCGCCGGGGTGGCGGCCTCAGCGCTCGCGCATGAAAAAACCGGCGACAAACTTGCGGAAGGTTTCGGGGCTCTTGAAGTCGGCATAGCGCTTGAAGTTGTCGGCGTCCGGCTCGGGGCCCATGGGCTTCTCCAGCAATGAAACCGAGAGCACACGGTCCTGGTCCGAGGTCATCACTAGTTCATCCATGACCTGGCCGCCGATAACCGGCCGGCGCATCTGCACCTTCACGCCCTTGCCGGCCATCCAGTCCACCAATGCCACCAAGGCCTTGAGCGGTTCACGCTCCTCGTCGCGGTATACGGGGAACAGATGCCTGCGTGACAGCACAGGCACGCTTGCCACGTGGATCAGCTCGTAGAACTGGCTGCCGGGCGTGGCTGGCGAATACAGCACCAGGGCCAACAGTGGGCCGCTGGTGCGTTGCCCGCCCCAGTACAGGTGGTGACCTTGGAAATCGACGCCTTCGACGCTGCGGTTGCTGAACAGCTTGCGGCCCTTGATCTGATCGATGCAGTCGAGCAGCAGGCCGTGCCGCCGGTGGTTGCCGAACACCGTGGCCTCTCGCAGCCGCGCCTTGAGCATCATCATGTGCTTCATGTCCAGGCGGGTTTCCAGGTAGTTGCTGGCCGGTACCCGTTCAAGCAAGGGATAGCGGCTTGCCACATTGCGCAACTGGGCGAATTGCCCAGTGAGGTCCTGTTTGAGGTGGGTGGCATACAGGTTCAGGCCGCTGGTTTCGATCCAGGTCAGCAACAGGGACAGCAGCCGCTGTTGCTCACGGCGGTCCGCGCTCTCGCCGCCGCTGCCTGAGGATGCTGGGCGAAAGTCGCCGATCAGGCGCAGTGGGGTATCCGGTGCCAGCCAGGCCGCCGGCTGCACAGGGGCGCTATCGCGCTCGGCCGCCTCTTGTTCGTTCTTGGTGAACGGGCACCCCGGGGCGTGCTCGGCAGTGCCGGGGTTGTTCTTGAGAAACAGCGTGCCGGTGTGGCCGTTGAGTGTGACGTTAAGCACCGGCAGCGCATCGCTGCGGCAGTCGCACGCCAGCCAGTGGTTGGCGTTACGCACGTGCATCAACAACTGGTTAGCTTGCAGCAGCCGAGGCCCGGTAAGGCTGCCGCTGGCAAACCCCTCCAGCAGCGCTTCTTCAGCAGGCGTCAGGCTACGCACCTGGGTGGCGGTCTTGTCGATGATGCGCATGCAGCAGCTCCTTGCTCAGAACCTCAAGCTTCAAGCAAAGCGCTGCTGCTTTCAACCGTCAGAAGATGTAATCGGTGGTCAGGAAGCTGGACTGCCGGTTGCGGATGATTTCGCTGATCAGCGCCTTGTTCGCGTCCTGGAAACGGGTGGCGACCAGGGTTCGAATCGAGAACACACGCAGTGCGTCGTGTACCGAAAGCGTACCTTCGGCGCTGTTCTTGCGCCCGTTGAACGGGTAGGTATCCGGGCCGCGCTGGCACTGTGCGTTGATATTGATACGCCCCACCTGGTTGGCGAAGGTATCGACCAGGCTGCCGATGGTGGCCGGGTCATTGCCAAACAGGCTCAGTTGCTGGCCGTAGTCGGAGTCCAGTACATAGTCGATGACGGTTTGCAGGTCCCGGTAGGGCACCACCGGCACCACAGGGCCGAACTGCTCCTCGTGGTACACCCGCATGCCCGCGCTTACCGGGTACAGCAGGGCCGGGTAGAAGAACGACCCACGGCTGCGCCCGCCGTGCTCGTTCAGCACCTGGGCGCCGTGCGCAGTTGCGTCGGCTACCAGCTCGTTGAGATACGCCACCTTGCCCGGCTCAGGCAACGGCGTCAGCGCCACGCCCGGTTCCCACGGCATGCCGGCCTTGAGGTCGGCCAGCTTGCGCTTGAATTTATCCAGAAAGGCCTCGGCCACGTCCTCATGCACGAACAGTATTTTCAGCGCGGTGCAGCGCTGACCATTGAATGACAGGGCACCGGTAACGGCTTCTTCCACCGCATTGTCGAGGTCGACCTGAGGCAGCACGATGCCGGGGTTCTTGGCGTCCAGCCCCAATGCCGCGCGCAGGCGATGGGGCCGTGGGTGCAGCTTCTTCAGGTCGCTGGCCGCCTTGTGGGTGCCGATGAACGCGAACACGTCGATCTTGCCGCTGGCCATCAGCGCACTCACCGTTTCCCGGCCACGGCCGTAGATCACGTTGATCACCCCTGGCGGGAAGCTGTCGCGGAACGCCTCCAGGAGCGGGCGGATCAGCAGCACACCAAACTTGGCTGGCTTGAACACTACCGTGTTGCCCATGATCAGCGCCGGGATGAGCGTTGTGAAAGTTTCGTTCAAGGGGTAGTTGTAAGGCCCCATGCACAACGCTACGCCCAGCGGCGCCCGGCGAATCTGGCCCAGCGTGCCCTGTTCCAGTTCGAAGCGGCTGGAGCGGCGGTCGAGGTCCTTGAGGGCATTGATGGTGTCGACGATGTAGTCGCAGGTGCGGTCGAACTCCTTCTCGGAGTCCTTGAGGTTCTTGCCGATTTCCCACATCAGCAACTTGACCACGGCCTGGCGCTGTTCGCGCATGCGCGCAAGGAACGCTTCGACATGCTGGATACGCTCGGCCACGCGCATGTTCGGCCACTTGCCGCGACCCTTGTCGTAGGCATGGACGGCGGCGTCCAGGGCGGTAAGTGCGGTATCGGCATCCAGCAGGGGGGCGCTGCCCAGCATCACCTGGCGCTCTTGGCTGCCTTCCTTGAGCCACACCGGGCTGTAGACGGTGTTCAAGGGGCCGTCCCAGCGCCTCAGCTCACCGCCGACCAGGTAGTCCCGTTGTTCCAGTGGGGCACCCAGCCGCCAAGCGTCCGGTATGTCCTCCAGGCGGGGGAAGAGTGAATCGAGCAGACGTTCCATGGTTGCTGCACCTCATGTTTGTGACGGCGTTGCGTACGCCAGGTGAAACGATTCACTTCGAGCATGCGCTGGCTGGCGAAAAAAAACCAGTGTGGCCCAACTTGGAGCATTGTGCCTGCGGGGCGAGCGCCCCGCAGCGCCGGGGTGTTACAGCGGCAAGTTGAACAGATCGATTGCGGGGCGGCCCAGCCACTGCTCGCGCAGCGCAGGGTGGGTGTCGATCAGGGTAAGTCTGCGCCAGAATTCGGCGTGCGATTGCTGCGGGTGTGAAAGAAACGGCTCGGTGTCGAGCAATGCCCGCAGGTCGCGGCGGTATTGCAGCGGCAGACGTTGCCACACCGCCGACTCGGCGGGGCCGGTGCCGTCGAAGAAGTCCAGATAATCGCTTTCGCAGACCATCAGGTCGACATGGTGAGACGCATTGTAAGCCTCGATCTGCGCCACCACGGGCGCGCTCAACCACTCGCTTTCCAGGCGCAGGGTATCGGCAATATGAGTCGGCAGTTCGAAGCCTTCAGGTAATTGCGCCAACTGGTTGTCCGACAGGTCCAGTACGAAGGGTTCGATCATCTGTTCCAGGCCGCGAGGCAGGTCAGTCAGCGCACACCCTGAAAGGAACAGTGTCTTGAGCTCCGGGTGCAGGCGCAGGTCGGGTGCGCGCAGCAGTGGGTTGTCGGTGAGGTCGAGCACGGTCAAGCCGGTGTAGCGCTGGAAGGTCTGCTGGCATAGGTCGTCCCAGGTTACCCGATTGCTGTCCAGGTCCAGCCAGCGCAACGCTTCAGGGTGCGTTACCAGGGGGAGATGGTCGAACCGGCAGTCTGTGAGCAGCAGCCGCGTGAGGTTGGGGAAGTGCTGGCAGAACACAGTGGGCAGGTGCTTGAGGGAGCGGTTGCCGCTTAACGACAGGTGCTCGATATGCGTGAAGCCTTCGCCCAGCGGCATGCTTGCCAGGTCATCGTGCTGGAGGTCCAGCTTTGACAGATCGAGGCTGAAGAGCCTGCCTCCGCCTTCGAGCGGCAGGCGTGTCATGCGTCGCCAGGCGTTGATGAGCGGCTGGACCGCCAAGTGCCGTTGATGGGGGCGGAGGGGGTTGGGGCGTGCCCATTCGGCCAGCTCGGCACGCAGGGCCACCAGCCGCGCTTGCAGCGCGCGCAAGCGTTCACTGGTAGAGCGCATATCGTCGAGGTCGTCATCTTCCTGGTCTTCGCTCAACCAATCGGCGATCTCGGCATCGGTGGCCTCGGGGTAGATTCGCCGGAAGGCCGCCGCCAGTGAGTGGGTTTGGCGGGGGGCCGGCGGCAGCGGGTCGAGGGGGCGCCCACCGCGCAACCACCCCTGAGGCACGGCGGGTTGCCGGGGCACCCTGCCCAGCCGTCGCAGCAGGTCTGCGCGGTGCTCGCTGGCCCAGGCCAGTACCGTCTGGCGCAATGCATGGGGGTTGCCTTGCTTGATGCCCAAGCGGGCGTGCAGCGAGCGCGGCAGGGCCTGTTCGATCGCTTGGCAGAGGTCACGGCCCTGCGGCATGGGGGCCGGGCGCTCGCCCAGGTAGGCCTCATAGCCCTCGGTGGATTTGATTACTCGAGCCAGAGTGGTGGCGTTGCCGCTGCCGACGGCGTCCAGCACAGGGCCCTGCGGCCCCCCCGCGCGCAGCTCCAGGCGCAGGTCAGCCGGCCACGCGGGCAGGGCATCCAGTGCGCTGAACAACAGCCGTTCGCTGTCCGCGCTGGCCCGCGCGGGCAGCAGCACGCCCTCGAGGCCACGCACCAGCGGGAGCTCACTGTGCACGTCTGCGACCTGCTGCCGGATAGCCGCCGGGAGCGTCTGAGCCTGCTCCCAGGCCGCCCGCTCAGCCGGCTCCAAGGGTTTCAGCAGACGCCTGGCCAGGGCCGGAGAAAGCCTGGGGTAAGCTGCCAGCAACGGTTCGCAGGCTAGGTCATTTGCCGACAAGCCGTTGTAGCGTTGGTCAAACAGCCCAGGTTGGGCATCGGCGCCCAAGGCCTTTACCTCGCCTTCGATCTGCATGCGCTGCAGCACATCCAGCAGTAGCGCGGGCGCCGGCTGGCCCAGAAGGTGTACCCGGCGCAGGTGCTCAGCATCGACACCGCACAGGTTGCAGGCTTGTTCAACCTGTTCGGCAGTCAACCCTGTGAGCGGCTCACCCAGCCTGTGCACCAGCGTGGTCAACGACCAGTCGCCAGGTTGTTCGTGCTGACCGCGCCAGGCGCCTTGACGGTTATGTTCAAGCGGCGGCTGCCAGGCCTCAGGCGTTTCGGGGTGGATGATGCGCCACTGCTGGGTCTGCGGGTCCAGCTGCTGTTCGTAAAGGTGCCCGTCCATACGGAAGAAGTAGCGCCCCTCATGCAGGTACTGGCCCTGGGGGTTGGCCTGCAACCCAGCGGGCAGCTCGACAGCGCTGCGATAGGGTGCCAGGTCCTGGTTCCACAGTTTGTAAGTGCCGTCGGCAGTGCGTATTTCCTGGAGGTTGGCCATCAGTGGCCCGTTGAACAGCTTTGGCAAGGCGTGAACTGCCGCCCCCAACCCACCCAGCAATGCCAGGTTCACGCCCAGGTTCTCCAGGTGCTGGAGCGCCTGGTGACGGTCCCCAGCTTCCCAGGCTTCATACCCCTCGAACGCCTCGCCCAGCAGTTGGCAAGCCGTTACGGCCATCATGGCGGTGCCCACCACCGGTATGAAAAAGCCAGCAACGTTGAGCAGGTCCAGGCCAATGGCTTCCCACTCCTGCAAGCGCCGCGCCCGAGCGCTGGCATCGGCATCTGCGGTGGGCACGGCCAGCAGCCTGGCTTCATGCTTCATACGCGCCAGCTGTTGGTCACAGCCGAAGCCGAATGGATCCGTTTCGATGCGCTGACGAGTCGGCCGCAGGTCGGCATCGGCAGCACGCTGCCACGTCGCGTTCTGGGTGCTTACGCCAGTGGCGTCGAGGTTCTGTTGCAGCACGTCAAGAAAGTGCCCGCGGGCATCGCGCACTACATAAGCGATGAAAGCGCTGCGCGCATCCGGCTCCAGTAGCAGCGTTGCCAGTGCTTCGTGCACGGCCTGCAGGTCATTGCACTGGCGTAGGGCAGGGGTGTGGTTGGGCAGGAACAGGCCCAACCCGTCGCGCCCCAAGTCGATCAACATCACCTCGTGCAGCGTGACCCCGAACAGCGCCAGCTGCCAGCATTGTACCGGCCCACCCGCCAGCAGCCGGGTCACGGTGTCGACGCTGTCGCCGCTCAGCAGATGTCGCATATGGGCCAGGCCGGCCGCCAGGCGCAGGCGTGCTCTGAACACTTCGGCCATCAATGCCCTGACCTGGGGCTGGCCGAAGGAGTGCTGCAGGTGCGCCTGATAGGCGCCGCCCAGGTCCTGTTCACGGCAATGGGCGGCGAAGGTTTCCGGTGCAAGGGGCAGGGGCTGTACCTGGTAGCGCTCGGAGTCCAGCATGAAGTGGGCGGCAGGCGTCTGCATACCGATGATCGCCGACCCCCGCACGCGAATGGGTGTGACCTGGATGTCCGTGCTCAAGGCCAGGGCGCTTGGCGGTGTGAAGGTTTCGTCATCGGCAAAATTCTGCAGTGCTGCCTGCAGCAGGCTGTCGCGCCGGTGGCTGAACAGGTAACGCAGGCCCACCCAGTGCCAGCGGCGTTCCACCCGTAGCAGCTCACAGTGCTCGAGCGGTGCTTGCAGCCCTTGGCGGGCAAGGTAGGTCTGCAGGGCAGGCTGTGCGAATTCCACCACCTGCTTGACGCCCCGAAGTGACCGGGCCAATGCTGCCTGGGCCATCAGCAACCGCCGATGGCTGGCGTTCACCACCTCCCGCAGGTCCGGGCTGGCATTGTTGAACCAGTCGCTGTGTTGCCAGGGGGCCAGTTGGCTTTTGTGCAAGGCAGCCCACTGGTCGGGGGTAGTGTGCTGGGCCCAGGCCGGTAACTGCCGTTCGCCTTGCAGGTGAGATAAAGACATGGGTTAGCTCCTTCATGAGAAGGAGGCATCAAACGGTATTTATCGGCCACCAAGTGGTAATCGGGTATTGCCGGGCCTATAGCCAATAGCCGATATAACACGGTCGTTGGGCAGGAAATTTGGCGCCATTAAACTTCTTGGGCTGCGGCAACAACTTTGCTTGCCAAAGTGTTTATCCGCATCTTAAATTGTTTCTACAGGTGATGATAAATAGCCATTACCGCTTTATTAATCAATGGTTTAGATGCTTAAAGCGGATTGTTCTCTTTTTCCGATAGGCCGCAGGGCACCCCACAGGACCTCGAAGAAGAAATGAAAAAGACGTTGACGGCTGTAGCGCGTCGCCATTTATCACCCTCCCTGCGCTACGACTTGCGGCTGTGGGCCAGTAAAGCTGGCGAGGTAGTGGCGCGCGCCTGTTTCTGGCGCTGGGAGATGAGCCGGTTCCGCCTGCAGCCTACCAGCCCGTACGAAATTCTCTACATTGGGCGCAAGCAGCAACGTGAGATGGCCAAATTGTTGATAGGCGGCAAAGGCCACGTGGCGCGAGCCGTGGATGGCACCCCCCAGCGCGATGCCGGGCAGGTGGTAGTGGTCAGCGAAATGCCGACAGCGGGTGCCTTGTCAGTGCCGCATTACCTCAGCGCAGTGGTGCCACTCGGGCGGGCGCTGGAAGATATTACTGCGCGCTACGACAGCGAGCTGCGGCGCAGCATTCGCAAACATCGCCCGTTGTATGCAATGCGCCAGGCTGCAACGGATGAGGAAATCTCCATGGCGGACCGCGAACTGTTGCGGCCGTACGCCACGGCGCGGCAGGGCATTCATGCGGCGCAGTTTCCCACCGAAGAGGTGTTTCGGATCGCCAAGACGGTCGGCAGGCTCGACCTGATCACCTTGGGTGACGAGGTAATTGGCTGCCACCTGGGGTGCGAAGTGGTGCGCGACGGCAAACGGTATTGGAGTACGCTGCGGTTCGGCTATTGCGAAGCGGTTTTCTCCGACGCCAAGCGGTTGCGCGAAGTGAACTCGATCACTACCTTCATGGCCCTTGAATGGGCGTTGGCCCAGGGCTTTGATTATTACGACATCGGCCTTTGCCTGGCGCGACCAGACGATGGGTTGTTGAAGTGGAAGCGCCGTCGTGGCGGTGATGTCGATTCATTGGGCAACCACGCCTACCTGTTTGTACGCCTGCCCAAAAAAGGTACCGCAGACTTCCTGTGGGAAACGCCCCTGTTCGCGGTGGAGGGGAACAAGTTGACCCTGCATCTGGGCCTGCCCACTGGCGCCAGCGCCGAGCAGGTTGCCAGCCGCTACCACGAGATGGTGTTCGGCGGCCTGCACAAGATTTACCTGTACGGCCGCGAAGAAGCCGTACAGGGCCTGGAGCAGGCCCTGCAGAACCGTTATGCCAATCTGCAAAGCAGCCCTGTGATGCAAAGGGTGCTGTGTAATTGAACTCACGCCACCAGGCAGCACAATGAATCTGGGTGCTGCGGCGGTTCCTGAACTGTTCCGCTTCGGAGATGCTTCATGGCAGGCGACCTATCGCAGCACGATGCAGTGCCGGTAACCCGGCATGCTGGTTGGACTCTTGCTGCCTACCGGTACATGGCGCGCAAACGGTTGAGCCAAGCCCAGCCCCTGGATATCAAGGCGGTTGCCGCGAAACACTGGGACATCGCACCGGCTGAAACAACAGTGTCGCCACCGGCGCTGTTTTTGCCCGGCCAGCTTGAACGGGTGACCGGCTGGGAAGGCAAGCGTTTCTATCCCTATGTGCACCCGGCCAGGACCATGCAGGGCGGCATCGAAACAGAGCAGGGGCCAACCCGTGGCTATTTGTTGAAAGATGTCTGGCTGGTGGACGGGGCGTTATATAAAGGCCGGGCCAGCCACTGGCTGTCACTCAAGCCCTCGACGTTTCCCACTATCAGGGTAGAGCATGAACTGGACCGGGCAGCCATCTACTGCACGCAAAATGGCAACACCTGGTTCGGCACCTGGTTGATGGAGGATTGCCCCACCTATGCCCTGGCCTGCGATGAAGGCGTACCGGTCACCACCGCGCCGTCCACCCGTTACCCCTTGTTCACCCAGACGTTGGCGTACGAACACTGGCTGGGCATGCAACCTGCCCGCTTGCGCAGCGCGTTTTTCCGCGAACTGGTTCTTTTCGACGACCAGAGCAACAACCACAACCGCCACGCCCGGTACCGCGCCATGGGCGACAAACTGCTCGCCCACGTGCCGCACACGCCACACCCTGGGGTTTTTCTGCTCAGGGGTGGTGATGGCGAACGGCGGATGTTGCGCAACGAACTGGAAATCGCCGAGCACCTGCGCGCCACTCGCGGTTTCCGTATCGTCAACCCGCTGCAATGCGACGTGCCAGGTATCGTCGCCGCGTGCGCAGGTGCGCAAGTTGTCATCGGCGTTGAAGGCAGCCAGTTGGTTCACGGCGTGAATGTATTGCAGGCCGGCGGTTGCGTGCTGGCCTTGCAGCCGCCGAACCGTTTTGTCAGCTACTACAAGTACCTGACCGACCGTGATCATCAGTATTTCAGTTTTGTAGTGGGTACACCTGATGGAGACGGGTTCACCATTGACATCGATGAAGTCGAGCGCACGCTCGACCTGTATCAGGCGCGCAGGGTGTAGTATCGCGGCACGCGAGGGTAGAGCCTGCCTTGGCATCAGTTGCTAAAGGTTTGTAATAGTTTTGCGCTAACTGAAAAACCTGCTGTGCTTGTAGGATTATTTTCCCTAATTGTTATCCAGGTCATCAATGAGCACCTTCGTGGCGCCCCACACTCTCCGGCCTTCCTGGCCCTGCTTTACCTTTTCTGTTGCCCTTTCCCACGTGAGTATCCGCTAATGGAATGGCTTGCCGATCCCACGGCCTGGCTAGGCCTGCTGACGCTTATCGTGCTTGAACTGGTACTGGGTATCGATAACCTGGTGTTCATTGCCATCCTGGCAGACAAGCTGCCCCCTCATCAGCGCGATCGCGCGCGGGTCATTGGCCTGAGCCTGGCCCTGATCATGCGCCTGGGCCTGCTGGCCAGTATTTCCTGGATGGTCACCCTCACGGCGCCGTTGTTCGAAGTGTTCGACAAGAGCTTCTCGGGCCGTGACCTGATCATGCTGTTCGGTGGTGTGTTTCTGTTGTTCAAGGCCACCATGGAACTGCACGAGCGGCTGGAGGGCCATGTGACCCAGGCCAGCGGGGCTGCCCGGCATTCGGCTTTCTGGCCGATCGTCGCGCAGATCGTGGTGCTCGATGCGGTGTTCTCGCTCGATGCTGTGATCACGGCGGTGGGTATGGTGGAACACCTGTCGGTGATGATGATCGCGGTGATCTTCTCGATCGGCATCATGATCGTCGCCAGCAAGCCGCTGACACGCTTCGTCAACGCGCACCCCACGGTGATCATGCTGTGCCTGGGCTTCCTGATGATGATCGGTTTCAGCCTGACCGCCGAGGGCCTGGGGTTCCACATTCCCAAAGGCTACCTGTACGCGGCCATTGGCTTCTCGATCCTGATCGAACTGTTCAACCAGTTGGCCCGGGCCCGCCGCAAGCGCAGCCTGCAACAGCACCGGCCGCTGCGTGAGCGTACCGCGCACGCCGTGCTGCGCCTGTTGGGCGGGCGCCGCGTGGAAGCGGACGAAGTGGGTGAGGAAATCGCCGACCTGATCGAGGGCGGCGAGGAGCAGGTGCTGTTCGACCGCCGCGAGCGGGTGATGATCAGCGGGGTACTGAACCTGGCTGAACGCCCCATTCGCACGGTGATGACGGCACGTGCCGAAGTCGACCTGCTCGACCTGGCCCAGCCGGCTGACGCCATTACCCGCGCGTTGGTCCATTCGCCTTACTCGCGCCTGCCGTTGATCCGCGATGGCCGGGTGGACGAACCGCTGGGCTTTGTGCACAAGAAGGAGCTGCTCAAAGAGTTGCTGTCTGGTAGCCAGCCGGATCTGGAAGGGCTGGTGCGGGCGCCGTTGAACCTGCTGGAGAGCTTCAGCATCCTCAACGCGCTGGAGCAGATGCGTGGCAAGTCCACTCACATCGCGTTCGTGGTCAACGAGTTCGGTGACTTCACCGGCCTGCTGACCATGACCGATATCCTCGAATCCATCGCTGGCGAGTTGCCGGACGCCAGCGAAGTCGAAGGCCCGGGCTTTGTCCAGGACGGTCAGGGTTTTGTGATCAGCGGTGCAATGAACCTCAGCCAGGTCCACGCCCGCACCGGCTTCAGCGCCCGGGCCACCGAGGACTACCAGACCCTGGCGGGGCTGGTCATGAGCTTGCTGGACCGCCTGCCCATGGTCGGCGACCGCCTGGCATGGAACGGCTGGACGCTGGTGGTCGAAGCCGTGGAAGAGCGGCGGGTACGTCAGGTACGGCTCATACCGAGCGACGACGCTGACGCATCAGGTGCTTGAAGCCTTCAAGCACCAGCACCAGCACCGCCGCCCAGACGGGCAGGTAGGTGAGCCACTGGTCCGGGCCGATGGTTTCACCCAGCAGCAAGGCTACGCCCACCAGCAACACGGGCTCGACGTAGCTGAGCAGGCCGAACAGGCTGAACGGCAGTAGCCGGCTGGCCAGTACGTAGGCGATCAGGGCCGAGGCGCTGATCGCGCCAAGTACCGGAATGAGCAGGTACAGGCCCGGGTGAGCCTGCATGTCGGCACTCGACAGCGGCCCCTGGGCAACGAAGTACAGCGCCCAGGGCAGCAGCAGGCACATGTCGCACCACAGCCCACCCAAGTGGTCGGTGCGGCAGCGGCGGCGCAGCACGAAGTAGATGGGGTAGCCGATGACCACAACCAGGGTTTCCCAGGCGAAACTGCCGTGCTGGTAAAACTCGTGTACCACGCCGAGCGCGGCGCAGCCCACCGCTATTTTCTGCAGCCGCGACAGTTGTTCGCCGTACACCATGCGCCCTGTCAGCACCATGGCCAGCGGCAGCATGAAGTAACCCATCGACACCTCCAGGCTGCGCCCGTGCAGCGGTGCCCAGAGAAACAACCATAGCTGCACGCCCATCAGCCAGGACGTGCCCAGCATGCCCAGCAGCAACACAGGTGTGCGCCGCACGCGGCCGAGCAACTCGCCCACCCTGGCCCAGTCGCGGGAAATCAGCATGAACAGGGTAAGGCATGGCAGCGTCAACAGGGTGCGCCAGCCGAAGATCTCCTCACCATCCAACGGCTTGAGCAGGGACGTATAGAAGTACATCACGGCAAACAAGCAGGATGCCATGACCGATGAAACAATTCCTTTTGACACGAGTGCCTCGAATACAGGATGGGAGCGGTGGAATCAGCCGCGCATGATCTCAGGGGCCGCGCCTTGCGGCAACCGGGTGGGGCCAGGTTGTGCGGCCAGGGCTTCCAGAAACTGGTCGGCGGGCATGGGCCTGGCGAACAGATAGCCTTGCTGAAAGTGCGCGCCATGGCGCGCCAGATAGTCACGCTGCGCGGGGGTTTCCACGCCTTCAGCCACGATACCCAGCCCCAGCTTGGCCGAGAGCTCGATGATGCTGTCCAGAATGTGCACCGACAGTGCGTCACCGCCGATCAACGCCACGAAGCTGCGGTCGATCTTCAGGTAGTCGACCTTGAATTGGCGCAGGTAGTTGAGGCTGGACTGGCCGGTGCCGAAGTCATCCAGGGCAATCATCACGCCCATGTCGTGCAGCTTCTCGAACAGTTCCAGGGTGGCGGGGGTAGGCTCGATCAGCTTGCGCTCGGTCAGTTCCAGCGTCAGGGTCACTCGACCAGGCGGAAAATGTTGCAGGAATGTGCGGCAGTCCTCCACCAGGCCAAGGTCGCGGCAGTGATCGGCGGTGATGTTCACGCCGATATGGAAGTCGTCCTCCATGAGCCCGGCATAAGGGGCCAGGCCTTGCGCCGTGTGCATCATCAGCGCCCGCGTCATGGCCACGATCTGGCCACTGTGTTCAGCGTAAGGAATGAACAGATCAGGGCTCACCAGCCCCTCCTGCGGGTGGTTCCAGCGCATGAGTACTTCAACCCCGGCCCATCGGTAGTCCCCTTGGCGTACCACTGGCTGGAAGTAGGGCACGAACTCATCGGCCTCCAGCGCCCTGCGCAGTTCGGCCCGTGGTGAGTTGGCCCGGCGGATCTGCCAGTGGCAGGCAAGGCCGGCACCTACGCCAAACACCAACAGCAGCCCGAGCAGGGCCAGGTAGTGGCTGCGCAACAGACGGCCCTGTTGATCGGCGGGGTAACCCCCTGCCACGCTGAACGGGTAGCGAGCCGAGCCCAGCACCACGTAGGCCTTGGCCGCAGGTGCAGGGGCGCCCCGGTGGACTGCGCCGTCCTGGCCCATCCACGCATCGCCCACGCGCAGGATCAGGGCCTGGTCCGGGCCAATCAGGCGCAATACCGTGAGCAGGTGCTCACCATCGACGGTGCTGATGACGCCTTGGTCACCATCGCTTGCGCGGTACAGCAGCAACGGATGGTTGGGCGTTACCGAATTGCCGGTCATCAGCCACAATTGGCCGTCGGCGTAATCGTCAGGGTTGACGCGTTCGTCGTAGTCCCCGAGCAATGATGTGCAATACAGCCGGTTGTAGCGGAACAGGTTGGTGGAGCGCACGTAAGCGTTGCGGGTTACTTCGGCGCGCAAGCGCAACTGCGCTTGTGAACATGGGGTGCTGGCCAGGGGCAGAAGTGTATGGGCAGCGCTCGACAGGCTGTCGAGGATACGCTCGATGTGCACCATGGCCTGTTGAGTGGTGGCTTGGCTGCTGGCCTGCATCTCGCGCTCGACCTGCCAGCTCATCACCGCGAACCCGCACAAGGCCGGCAACGCCCCTACGAACCAAGGTAACAACGAACGCCAGCCGAAGCCTGGCCGGGTTTTTCGGGTGAGGGGCATGCTCTGGCCTATCCGCGCGGCAGTCTCAAGAGCATAGCCTTGGTCTGCCTGGCTGAGGAACCAGATGGCGACAAAAGATTTTACGCTGTGTAGAATCGATTTACGAAAAGAACAATAAATCCTTCCACACCGGAAGGATCAAGCCCCCCGGAATGTGTCGCTATGTCAGACCATGGGTTCAGATTGATCATCGGTGATTTCCTCGCCCGCAGCGTGCGGGGCATCCCGTGCTCACCGCCTTTTCATTCCACATCACTGGCAATTAATACTTTTCGCTGCAGATGAGGACACGAACATGGCTGATATCTTCGAAAACCCGATGGGCCTGATGGGCTTTGAGTTCATCGAGCTGGCATCCCCGACCCCCGGCCTGCTTGAGCCGGTTTTCCAGATGCTGGGCTTTACCAAGGTCGCGACCCACCGCTCCAAGGATGTGCACCTGTACCGCCAGGGCGACATCAATCTCATTTTGAATAATGAGCCCAAGAGTGTTGCATCGTATTTTGCCGCCGAGCACGGCCCATCGGTGTGTGGCATGGCGTTCCGGGTTCGCAATGCGCACCAGGCCTATGCCCGCGCGCTGGAACTGGGTGCGCAGCCGGTCGAAATCGAAACCGGCCCTATGGAGCTGCGCCTGCCTGCCATCAAAGGCATTGGCGGGGCGCCGTTGTACCTGATCGATCGTTTCGAAGAAGGCAGCTCGATCTATGACATCGATTTCAACTTCATCGAAGGAGTCGACCGCCACCCTGCGGGGGCGGGCCTGAAGATCATCGACCACCTGACCCACAACGTTTACCGCGGGCGTATGGCCTATTGGGCAGGCTTCTACGAGAAGCTGTTCAACTTCCGCGAAATTCGCTACTTCGACATCAAGGGCGAATACACCGGCCTCACATCCCGCGCGATGACGGCGCCTGATGGCATGATCCGCATTCCGCTCAACGAGGAATCGTCCAAGGGCGCCGGGCAGATTGAAGAGTTCCTGATGCAATTCAACGGTGAAGGCATCCAGCACGTCGCATTTCTCACCGACGACCTACTCAAGACATGGGATGCCTTGAAAGGCTTCGGCATGCGCTTCATGACAGCCCCTCCGCAGACTTACTACGAAATGCTGCAAGAGCGCCTGCCTGGGCATGGTGAACCGGTGGATCAGTTGCAGGCGCGCGGTATTCTGCTCGATGGGGCCGCAGAGTCTGGCGACAAGCGCCTGCTGCTGCAGATTTTCTCCGAAACGCTGCTGGGCCCGGTGTTTTTCGAGTTTATCCAGCGCAAAGGCGACGACGGCTTCGGTGAGGGCAATTTCAAGGCACTGTTCGAGTCCATCGAGCGTGATCAAGTGCGCCGAGGTGTATTGAGCACTGACTGACCAGGGCCGGGGCTGGGCGCTTAGTGGTGGCCCTCCGGGGCTTCCAGCGTTCTGCTCCGAACCCGTCCAAGCGCGAAGTAAATCACTGCGCCGGTCATGAGCCCAACCAGCATCAGCGAGGGCAGAATGTTGAGCATCGATTCGCGGATCTCGCGCGCGGTGTAGCCCGCTGCGTAGCCCCCGACAACCCGGTACTCGTACTGGGCCGAATCAGCCTGACGGTTGAACTCGCTGAGCGATGGGCGCATGCCGCTCAGGCTGTCGCCATTGCTCCACAGGTAATGCTCATTGAAATCCAGCATCAGCGTCAGGCCGTCCTGAAACGCGCTCAATTCCGTTCGCAGTTGGGTGGTATAAACCGTGGCGACCACGCCATGGCGACCCTGGGGCAGGTACAGGTTCACCAAAAGGTGGTCATTGCGATCCTGCAACGTACTCGAAAGCGTCACCAGCCGCCCAGGTGAGGCGAGGGTAGAAAGTACACTGAGTGGATCGGACGTGGTACTGCAGTAGGCCTGGCCATCACTGACCAGTGTCAGTGACCTCAGCATGGACCGGCTGGCAACTTGGTCCAGCAACGCCTCTTTGACCTGTTCGCAGGTTTGCCCGGCCAGTGGAAGGGCCCTTGCCGCTACCTCATGCACGCGGTCCAGTGCCTGGTCAACGCTGAAAACCGCCTCTTGCACGGAGATGGCGGCATTCTCCGCAAGTTTTACCTCTACCTGGTAGATCATCACCAACAGGCCCGAAAAAACAGGCACCAGGCCTACGGCCATCAACAGCACCAGTTCCAGCATGCTGCGCCCGGCGTTCATGATTCTGTGCATGGTGAGGTGGGCCCCCGGCCTGTTGCTGATCGACATGAGCAGCCAAACGTCGAGCCTAAGTGTTCATGGGCGTACAGGCTGTAGGGCAGCCGCCTACAGCCTAGGGGAAAGCGGTGAGTGTTCGGTTGTGATCTACCCCTGGTGCGTGCGTCAATTCTTGCGGGTGCTGTGCGCGGGCCGGCAGCAGGATCACAGCCTTTGGGGGAGGGTGGGGCCACGCTGTGCTAACGTCAGTACTGCAGGCAAACGAGCCCTTGCGCGCGCTTGGCGCCGTGGACGCCTTCGGCCCACCCAGTGGAGTGGTGACAGTGGTTGCAAAAGACAAGCTGCGGGCGGCTGCGGCGAACCCGGTACAGCAGGCTCAGCGCGCTGCCGCGGCTGCTCTGGCACAGGTGTCGATCACTCAGTTCGACTGGTCGCGCACATCTCTGGGGCCACTCCCACGCTGGTCGGCGTCGCTGCGCATTGCAGTGGACATGGCGCATTTGTCCCCGTTTCCCTGTGCAGTGGTGTGGGGGCCAGACATGACGGTTGTCCCCAACAATGGCTACTGCGCCCTGAGGCCAACCGTTGACGCCCAGGGCAAGGCGTTCGACGCGGTGTGGGCTGAGGTGTGGGACGCCGTAGGCCCTTGGGTATTCGACGTACTCAACGGGCGCAGCAGCTTTGTCGAAGACCCGCCCGTGCGCATCAACTGTGGGGAATGTGCCGAACAAACCTGGTGCACGTTCGGGTACACACCCTTGCATGATGAGCGCGGCGAGGTTGCTGGCTTTTTGCATACGGTGGTCGAAACCACGGCCAGCATCGAAGCGCGCGATCACTGGCGCAGGCTTGCAGAGGGTTTTGAGCGCGATATCCAGCGCCACGCGGCCGAGCGCGAACAGATATGGCAACTGTCGCACGATGCCATGATGACCCTGACCCCTGATCTCAAATTGCATGGCGCCAACCCTACCTGGTTCCGCATCCTCGGCTGGGCCCAGGAACACGTGCAGGGCATGCCGATCCTGGAGTTGGTTCACCCAGCCGACCGCGCCGAGGTGCAGCTGGCAGTGGACGGCCTGCTTCAGCACAGGCATGCGGACCAGGTGGAGACCCGCCTGCGCCACTGCGATGGCCACTATCACTGGTTTACCTGGCGCGCGCGTTTCGAGGCAGGCTTGATGACCGTGGTGGGGCAGGACATTACCGAGCACCACGAACTCGCCATGCGCCAATCCGAAGCTTTGTTACGCAATAACGAACGCATGGAGGTGGTCGGCCAGTTGGCGGGTGGCATGGGTAATGAAATGAACAACCTGCTGGCAGGTATCGGCGGTAGCCTCGAACTGTTGCAGAGCCGGCTGAACGAGAGACGCCTTGAGCGGGTAGACGACTACGTCAGGGTGGCGCGTGATTCGGTGCAGCGTGCAATGGAGTTGACCCACCGCCTGCTGGCCTTCTCCCGCGAGCGGCCGCTGGCCCCCAAACCCATTTATTTCAACCGCCAATTGCGCCAGAGTGAACCGCTGCTGGCGAGCACCCTGGGCGCGGAGATAGGCCTGAAATGGCAGCTGGATGTTGCACTGTGGGCGGTGAATGTTGACGTTCCCCAATTCGAAAACGCCTTGATCAACCTCTGTGCCAATGCGCGTGAAGCCTGCCTCGGCCGTGGCAGCGTTACGGTGCGTACCGTCAATGAGCGGCTGACGGCGTGGTTCCCCGACGAAACCGGGGTGCCACCTGGTGATTACGTGGCGTTGCACATCGAGGACACCGGGCACGGCATGCCGGCGCGAGATGTGGCCAGGGCTTTCGAGCCGTTTTTCACCACCAAGCCCATGGGACGTGGGTCTGGGCTCGGTTTGTCCATGGTGTACGGTTTTGTCCGTCAATCCGGAGGGTATGCCTGGATCGAGTCATCGGTGAACGAGGGCACCAAGGTTTGCATGCTGTTCCCGCGGAGTCTGCATGCCATTGCTCAGGAGCAACCGCATCTGGGCCGGTCGGTGAGCCGGGCCAGCGGCGAGCGGGTACTGCTTGTCGATGATGAACTGAACCTGCGTGCAGTGATGCGCGAGTACCTGACCGAGCGTGGTTTCGACGTGACGGACGTGCCCGACGCGAATACGGCACTGGAGCGGTTTCATCAGGGCGACGTGTTTGACCTGGTGATCACCGATATCGGTTTGCCTGGCGGCTTCAGTGGCAGGCAGGTGGCCAAGGCGATACGGATGGAGCTGCCACAGCAGAAAATCCTGTTTATCACCGGCTACGCCCAACAGCAGGTCGAGCCGGAGTTTCTCGAGCAGCCAGGCACGGCACTGATGAACAAACCGTTCATGCTGGCTGAACTCGCCGATAAGGCCCTCGGCATGCTTGATACCTGAGGGTGCTCAGGGCCTTCCGAGAATCTGTATCACGTAGGCTTGCAGCTGTTGCAACTCGAAGGGCTTGCCAATCAGGTGCATGCCTGGGCCCAGAAACCCTTCACGAGCCATTGCCGTTTCTGCATAGCCTGTGATGAACAGCACGGGCAGTTGCGGGTCCATACTACGCGCGATCTCCGCCAGCTGCCGGCCGTTCATGCCGGGCAAACCTACATCGGTGATCAACAGGTCCACGGGTTCCCCCGAGCGCAAGCGGCTCAGCCCCTCAGCGGCGTTGCCGGCGGTGCAGCAGGAGAACCCTTCGTCCTCGAGCGCCTGGCATAACAGCTGGCGAACATCCGGGTCATCTTCGACCACCAGCACGTGGTGACCGCCGCTAGGTTGCAGTGTCTGCGCCGATTCTGCATGGCCAGGATCACGCTCAAGGTAGCGGGGCAGGTAGAGGCCTACCTCGGTACCGTGCCCAACCCGGCTGCGCAGCGTTGCGTGGCCATGGGACTGCTTGCTGAAGCCATATACCATTGATAGACCCAGCCCAATGCCCTGGCCGATGGCCTTGGTACTGAAAAACGGCTCGAAGGCATGTTCCAACGTGCTTTGGGCCATACCCTGGCCATCGTCGATGATGCGAAGGTGAACATAGTCGCCCGCGCTGAGGGTGCCGGCAGGAAACTGACCGGCCTGGACATGCTGGTTGGTCGCCTCGATGCGCAGCCGGCCACCACTGGGCATGGCCTCACAGGCGTTGAGCAGCAGATTGTCGAGGGCTTCCTGCAACTGCTGGCCATCCACTTCGACCGGCCAAAGGTCGTCGGGTACATCGGTGAACAGCGTCACAGCTGGCGGCGTGCTCACATTTCGGGGCTGATGCTGGAGCATGGCGTGCAAATCAACACGCTGGCTGTGCAAGGACTGCCGCGAAGAAAATGCCAGCAGACGGTGGGTAAGGCGGGCCGCGCGCGTTACCGCGTCGCGGCCCATCTGCACCACACCGCCCAGGCCTTCACGGCGATCTTGCTTCAAGCGGCGGTCAATCAGCTCGAAACTTCCGCCTATGCTGGTGAGCAGGTTGTTGAAATCATGGGCGACGCCGCCTGCCAGTTGGCCGATGGCTTCCATCTTGCGCGCCTGATGGCGCGCGAAGTCGCTGCCAGATGTGGCCTCGGGTGCAAGTGCATCCTGGGTGTCGAGCCGCAGCTGCAAGGCGCGTAATTGGTCCCGCGCGCTGTACTGCTTTTTGCGGTGACGTAACGCAGACTGCGTGATGTGCAGCAGTTGGGCTGCTGCAAAGGGCGAAATCAGCGGGATCAGGTTGCCCGTAGGATGGTTGGGTTGCCCGCCCAACGACGCCTGGTTCTCTAGCATCAGGACGATTGGCAGGTCTGACCAGCACGGTTGTTCATCAATGAATGCTTGCAGCGGCAGGCAAGGCCCCTGCACAAACGCCTGCTCGGCAATGATTGCCAAGCCAGCCCCTTCAGCCAGGCAGGCGTGCAAATTCGCCAGGTCCACTGCGCACAGGCTGTCGATACCGGCCGAGGCGAGCAAGCGTGAAGTTTCCGCAGCCACAGGCTGGGGTGCCAGTATCAAGGCACGATGGTCTAGCGCCGGTGTACTGGCCAAGATGGCTCTCCTGAAATGGCAGCCCGATATGCTCTCGACCTTGTGCCAGAGGGAGGGTTCAACAAAACAGTCGGATTGCTATAGCCCTTGTTGCAAGAACGGGTCGTCAGGGTTCTGCCGCTCCAGCTCGGCCAGTAACACCTGCACATTTTGCAATTGCCCTGACTCTTTCCAGTACTTGATCAGCAGCAGGCGGGCGCGGCGGTTGGCCGGCTCACGGGTGAGTACGGCCTCCAGTTGCTTCTGCGCCGCATCATGTTGCTCCAGGTCATGCAGCGTCACGGCGAGTGTGTAGCGGTAGTCGGCATCGTCCGCATCCAGCTCCACGGCGCGGGACAGGGCCAGCAGGGCGTATTCGCGTTGCTCGTGACGGATCAGCCAGAGGCCAAGCTCGTGCTGCAGGAAGGCTGAGTCAGGCCTCAGGGCCAATGCCTTACCCAGCACCTGGCGTGAGGCGTCGTGCTGCCCTTGCCGTTCCAGCAGGCGGACTTGGGTAGCCAGGGCGTCGAGGTCATCGGGGGCGGCGGCCAGCGCGCGGTCGATGGCTTTGCCCGCCTGGGCGTAGTCGGCCTCATGCAGGTAAAGCCGTGCCAGGTGTACCTGGGCATCGACATCTTCCGGTTGTTGCTCCAGTACCTGCTGGTATTGCGCCACGGCCTTTTGCAACGGGCCGAAGTACAGGCCAATGGCATCCGGGTCGAGGCCTACCAACGCATCCACTGCAGCGAAGCGGACGCTTTGATCGCCGTCCTCCAGCAGCGGGCCAAGCACCAGGCTACGCTGTGCGGCGGGCAACAGCCGGCGGATACCCGCGATGGCTGCCCGCCGTACCATCGGCTCTTCATGCTCCAGGTCTGTGCGGGCGAGTTTCAGCGCCTGCGGCGATGGATAATTGGGCAGCTCGGTATAGAGTGCGGCGCGGCGGATGGGCTGCAGGTCGTCCCGTTGCAGTTGCTGATACAGCACACGTGCCGCCCCCGGTTGCCCGTCATGGGCCTGGCGCAGGGCTTTCACATAGCTGTGAGCCGGCAGCGAGGGTTGCGCAGGCTTCACGTCGCGCCACAGGTAGCCAAACGAAGCCACCACCACGATCAGCAGCAGCAGGGCGATCAGGTAGCGGTTGCGTCTGGGCATCGGACGGTCCGTAGCGGCGGAAGGGCAGAGCTTGGGCCAGCAGATTGGGAAATGCAACCGCGTCCCGAGAACAGGAGCCATTGGCATTGGGTGCGCACGCAACACTGTAGGAGCGAGCGCAGCTCGCGATGCGCCGCGCAAGCGGCGCTCAATCAAATCGCCGCAGACTCCGTTGCAACGACCACTCATGGCACACCCAGCAAAAAAAGCCCCGCTGGCACAAGCCGGCGGGGCAAACGCTGGCTGGACGAGCCAACCAAAGGAGCCTTGGAAAAGGGACCTCAGTGCGCGCGGGCAAGCGTTTCAGGTTGCCAGCCGCCACCCAGGGCCTTGTAGATGGCGACAATGCCGCGGTACAGGTCGACTTCACCCAGCGCCTGGGCATCTTCGGCGCTCAGCCGTTCGCGCTCGGCATCGAGCAAGACCAGGTAGTCCACCGTGCCTTCGCGGTAACGGATCGAGGCCAGTTCCGCAGCCTTGCGGCTGGCGTCGCTCTGACGCATCAGCGACAGCAGCCGCTGCTGGGTCTTGTCGTAATCGCTGAAGGCGTTGGCCGACTCTTCAAGGGCCAGCAACACCTGTTGCTCATAGTTGGCCAAAGCACCCTCGGCGTCGGCCTTGGCACCCCGCAGCCGCGCACGCACGCTGCCCAGGTCGAACGCGGCCCAGGTGATGCTCGGCCCAAGCGCCCAGGCGTTGGCCGCCGACGAGCCGATCTGCGAGCCCCGGGCCGCGGTGAACCCCAGGAACCCGCTGAGGCTGACCCGCGGGAACAGGTCGGCGGTGGCAACGCCCACGTTGGCCGTGGCAGCGGCCAACTGGCGCTCGGCACTGCGGATATCCGGGCGCCGGCGCAGCAACTCGCCGGGGTCGCCCACCGGCAGGGCCTTGGCGATGGCAGGCAGCGCCTTGGGCGCCAGGTCGACGCTGAGCGCTTCGGGGCGTTGCCCGAGCAGCGTGGCAATGCGGTGCCGTGCCCGGGCCTGTTGCGTCTGCAGTTGCGGTACGCTGGCTTCCACACCGGCCAGGCGGGCATCGGCACGCACCACATCCAGCTCGTTGCCCACCCCCGCATCGCGCAGGGTTTCGGTGATGGTGCGTGATTGCTGCTGCGTCTTGAGGTTGGCCAAGGCGATCTTTTCGCGCAATTGTGCCCCGCGCAACTGGCCGTAGGCATCCACCAGCTCGGCAATCAGGCTGACCTGCAACTGTTGCAGGTCTGCGGCTGCCGCCGCCTCCTGCGCCTGGCTGGCTTCTATCTGACGCTGGATGCGGCCGAACAGGTCAAGTTCCCACGCCATGTCCAGGCCCAGGTCATAGCGCTCGGTGTTGACCCGGCGCTCCGTCTGGCCTGGCACCTGGCCTTTGCCAATCTCACTGCTGGCGCGGCTGGTGACCACGGGGAAGGGGTCGTTCTCGGCGTCCTCACGGATCGAACGCGCAGCCTTCAGCCGAGCAAAGGCTACCCGCAAGTCGCGGTTGCCCTGCAACGAAGCCTGAACCAGCTGGTTCAGCACCGGGTCGTCGAACTGCTTCCACCACAGGGTTTCGAAGCGGCTGCGGTCATAGCCCTGGGCCTGGCTGTCACCCGCCAATTGCGCAGGGGCAGTGGCCGGGGCTTTGTAGTCCGGCCCCACGGCGCAGGCTGCCAGGGCCAATGCCAGCAGGCTTGGGGTCAAGGGTTTGAGCAGGTTCATGCGTGGCTCTCCAGCGAAGGCGCGTGCTGGGCCTTGCGGGCCTGGCGACGTTCGACGAAACGGCGGATCAGGAAGAAGAACACCGGGGTGAGGAACAGGCCGAACACCGTCACGCCGATCATCCCCGAGAACACTGCCACACCCATGGCATGGCGCATTTCCGAGCCGGCCCCGGAGCTGAACACCAGCGGCACCACACCCATGATGAAGGCGATCGATGTCATCAGGATCGGGCGCAGGCGCAGGCGGCATGCTTCGAGCACGGCTGCCAGCGGGTCGAGGCCCTTGGCCTGTTCGTCCTTGGCGAACTCGACGATCAGGATGGCGTTCTTGCAGGCAAGGCCCACCAGTACGATCAGGCCGATCTGGGTGAAGATGTTGTTGTCACCGCCCGACACGATCACCCCGGTGATGGCCGACAGCAGCGTCATGGGCACGATCAGGATCACCGCCAACGGCAGGCTCCAGCTCTCGTACTGGGCGGCAAGCACCAGGAAGGCCAGCAGCACGCACAGCGGGAACACAAACAACGCCGTATTGCCCGACAGGATTTGTTGGTAGGTAAGGTCGGTCCATTCGTAGGTCATGCCGTTGGGCAGTTCCTGCTTGAGCAGTTTTTCGATGGCCGCCTCGGCTTGGCCCGAGCTGTAGCCGGGGGCTGCTGCGCCATTGATCTCGGCGGTGATGAAACCGTTGTAATGCATCACCCGATCAGGCCCGGATGTGTCGCTGACCTTGAGGAACGTGGCCAGCGGGATCATTTCGCCCAGGTTGTTGCGCACCTTAAGCTGGCCGATCTGCTCCGCATCCAGGCGGAACTGCTGTTCAGCCTGGACGTTCACCTGGTAGGTGCGCCCGAAGCGGTTGAAGTCGTTGGTGTACAGCGAGCCCAGATACACCTGCAGGGTGTCGAAGATATCGGTGATCGCCACGCCATGGGTCTTGGCTTTTTCCCGGTCGATGGCCGCGTCCACCTGAGGCACATTCACCTGGTAGCTGGTGAACAAGCCCGCCAGCTCTGGCACGTCGTGGCTCTTGGCGATGATGTTCTGGGTTTCTTTATACAGTGCTTCATAACCCAGGTTGCCGCGGTCTTCGATCTGCAGGCGGAAACCGCCGATGGTGCCCAGGCCTTGTACTGGTGGTGGCGGGAAAATGGCGATGTAGGCGTCCTGGATGTCGGCGAACTGGGCGTTCAGCGCGGCAGCAATGGCTGCAGCCGACTGGCTCGGGTCCTTGCGCTGGTCAAAGGGCTTGAGCGGCGTGAACACGATGCCGCTGTTCGGGCTGTTGGTGAAACCGTTGATCGACAGGCCAGGGAAGGCCACCGAGTCGGCCACGCCGGGTTGCTTGAGGGCGATTTCGCTCATGCGTTTGATGACCGCTTCGGTGCGGTCCAGGCTGGCGGCGTCCGGCAGTTGGGCGAAGGCCACCAGGTACTGCTTGTCCTGGGCGGGCACGAAACCCGTCGGGGTCGACGAGAAGCCCAGGTAGGTCAGGCCCATCAGCCCGGCATACACGAACAGTGCAATGCCGCTGGAGCGGATGACCCGGCGCACGCCGCCCACATAGCGGTGGCTGGCACGGTCGAAGAAGCGGTTGAACGGCGCGAACAGCCAGCTGCCCAGCAACCTGTCGAGCAGGCGCGAGAAGCGGTCCCTGGGCGCATGGTGTTCCTTTAGCAGTACCGCGGCCAGGGCCGGTGACAGGGTCAGGGAGTTGAACGCCGAGATCACGGTGGAAATGGCGATGGTGAGCGCAAACTGTTTGTAGAACTGCCCGGTGAGGCCAGAAATGAACGCGGCAGGCACGAACACTGCGCACAGCACCAGCGCGGTGGCGATGATCGGGCCGGTGACCTCGCTCATGGCTTTCTGGGTGGCCTCCAGCGGTTTCAGGCCCAGGCCGATGTTGCGCTCGACGTTCTCCACCACGACGATGGCGTCATCCACCACGATACCGATCGCCAGTACCAGGCCGAACAGGGACAACGCGTTGAGCGAAAACCCGAACAGGTGCATGACGGCAAACGTACCAATCAGCGAAACCGGTACCGCCAGCAGTGGGATGATCGAGGCGCGCCAGGTCTGCAGGAACAGGATCACCACCAGTACCACCAGTACCAGCGCTTCGAACAGGGTGTGCACCACCGCCTCGATGGAGCCGCGGACGAAGACGGTTGGGTCGTAGACGATGCTGTAGTCCATGCCCTCGGGGAAGTCTTTTTTCAGTTCGGCCATCTTCGCCCGTACCTCGTCCGAGATGTCGATGGCATTGGAGCCTGGGCGCTGGAAGATCGGGATGGCGACCGCCGGCTGGTTGTTCAGCAGCGAGCGAAGGGCGTACTGGCTGGAACCGAGCTCCACCCGGGCGATGTCCTTCAGGCGCGTGATTTCGCCGTCCGCGCCAGCGCGGATGATGATGTTCTCGAACTCTTCTTCGTTGACCAGCCGGCCCTGGGTGTTGATCGACAGCTGGAAGCTGGTGGAGCCCGGTGCGGGCGGTGCTCCCAGCTGGCCTGCCGCCACCTGACGGTTCTGCTCACGGATCGCGGCCACCACGTCGCTGGCGGTCAGGTTGCGCGAGGCGGTCTTGTTCGGGTCAAGCCAGACGCGCAGTGAGTAGTCACCCATGCCGAACAGCTGCACGTCGCCCACACCGCCCAGGCGCGCCAGTTCGTCCTTGATGTTGAGGATGGCGTAGTTGGACAGGTACAGCATGTCGTAGCGGTTGTCCGGTGAGGTCAGGTGCACCACCATGGTCAGGTCCGGGGACGCCTTGTCCACGGTAATACCGATGCGGGTCACTTCTTCTGGCAGCTTGGGCTGGGTGCGGGTCACGCGGTTCTGCACTTGCACCTGAGCGTTGTCCAGGTCGGTGCCCAAGGCGAAAGTGATGGTCAGCGTCAGCTTGCCATCGGCGGTGGACTGGGAAGACATGTACAGCATGTTCTCCACCCCGGTGATAGCCTGCTCCAGCGGCGCCGCGACGGTTTCGCCGATGACCTTGGGGTTGGCACCGGGGAAGTTGGCGCGCACCACCACCGTGGGCGGCACCACTTCGGGGTATTCGCTGATCGGCAGCTGGAACAGTGAAATCGAGCCGGCAATCAGCAGTACCAGCGACAGCACCGCGGCGAAGATAGGCCGGGTGATGAAGAATTTTGAGAAGTTCATCGGTGTGTTCCCTTAACCGCGCGGCGCTTGGGCACTGGCAGCTTTAGCGTTATTGCCTGCCACCTTGGGCGCGGGGTTGCTGGCTTCCAGTGCCTGGCGCTGCTGGGCGAGTGCAGCCAGCGTCTGTTCGCTGGCCATCGGCGTCTCCTCTGGCGTTACCTGGGAGCCCGGGCGTACGCGTTGCAGGCCCTTGACCACGATGCGGTCATCCTTGCCCAGGCCACTGCGCACGATGCGCAGCCCTTCGAGCTTGGGCCCCAGTTCGACGGCGCGGTACGCTGCCTTGTTGTCCTTGTCCATGACCAGCACGAACTTCTTGCCAAGGTCGGTACCCACGGCTTCATCGTTGATCAGCACAGCATCGTACTGGGCACTGCCCACCAGCTTGAGCCGGGCGTACAGCCCCGGGGTGAAGCCGCCGGCCTTGTTGTCGAACACCGCGCGGCCACGGATGGTGCCGGTGCGCGGGTTGACCTGGTTGTCGACGAAGTTCATCTGGCCCAGGTGTGGGTTGCCGTTCTCGTTGGTCAGCCCCAGGTACACCGGCGTGGTCTGACCGCGCTGGCCGTCGCGGGCCAGCTGGGTGTACTTGAGGTAGACGCGCTCGTCGGCATCGAAGTAGGCGTACACCTTGTCGGTCGAAACCACACTGGTGAGCGGTGTGACATCGGCGGTAACGATGTTGCCGGCGGTGAATTCAGCGCGGCTGACCCGGCCACTGATGGGCGCGGTCACGCGGGTGAAGCTGAGGTTGAGGCGGGCCAGGTCGAGCTGCGCCTGGATCGCGTCGACCCCGGCACGTGCCTCGGCGGCCGCGCTGCTGCGCGACTCGGCCAACTCCGCAGAGATGGCATTGCTGTCACGCAGCCGTTCGCCGCGGCGGGCTTCGTTGGCACTGCGAATGGCGGTGGCCTTGGCCTGTTGAACCTGGGCTTCCAGGCGCCGTACTTCGGCCTGGAACGGCCGTGGGTCGATCTGGAACAGCAGGTCGCCCTTGCGTACCTGGGCGCCTTCGGTGAACGCCACTTGGTCGATCTGGCCCGATACCCGTGGGCGTATTTCGACGGTTTCCGGCGCTTCCAGGCGCCCGGTGAACTCATCCCACTCGTTGATCGGCTGTTCGATCACCTTGGCGACGGTGACCTTCGGCGCAGCCGGAGCCTGCGCGGTGTCGGGGGTACGACCGCACGCGCTGACCACCACGACTGCCAGGGCAGTGAGGGGCAAGCGCAGGGATTTGAGTGATGGTTCCATGGAGAACTCCGCCAACCTATTAGTAATGGGCGGAGTGTGAGTGTGTTGCACGTAGGGCACGAATCGAACGGGCTGAACTTTATTATCACGGCGAATGATAGGCGGGGCTCATTCACCGTGATGCAACCCGTTATCAGGGTTTGGCAGCACCCTGGCCGCTCTTGCCTGCACCTTCCGAACCGGTGGCGTCTATGCCTGGCAAGTCGCGGTTGTCGTTCTGTATGGCAGGCGGGCTGTCTGGGTCATGGCCTTGCAGGCGGGGGTCGGTGTCGGTAGGCACGGGCTTTTCAATCGGGTTCAAGGTGCTGTCCACACCGGGTTTGGGCGCTTGGCTGTGCGGGTCGTCCGGGTACGTGGGGCCGGTGCCAGCGGCGAACGTCAACGGCGAGGCCAGCAATGCGACCAGCAGGATGCTCGAACGGGTCATGGCAGTCTCCTTGGCTTAGGGCAGGGCGGTTACGCAAGGTTTGGCCCTGCCCACGGCGTCAAGGTGCCATTACCCCGATCAACGGTCACACCACCAGCGACAGCAACATGATGAAGATAATGCCGACGACCGACAGAATGGTCTCCATCATGCTCCAGGTCTTGAAGGTTTCCGCCACGGTCATGTTGAAGTACTGCTTCACCAACCAGAAGCCCGCATCGTTCACATGCGACAGGATCAGCGAGCCCGCGCCCGTCGCCAATACCAGCAGCTCACGGTTCACCCCGGGTACGAGGTCGATCACCGGCGCGACGATGCCGGCCCCGGTGATGGTTGCCACCGTGGCGGAGCCAGTGGCGATACGGATTACCGCCGCTACCAGCCAGGCCAGTAGAATCGGGGAGATTTCGGCCTGCACGGCCATCTGCCCGATCACGTTGCCCACGCCGGTATCCACCAGCATCTGCTTGAAGCCGCCACCGGCACCCACGATCAGCACAATGGCTGCGGTGGGCGCCAGGCTGTGGTCGAGCATCTTCATGATCTGCTGGCGGTTGAAGCCGCGGGCCGAGCCGAAGGTGTAGAAAGCCAGCAACAGTGCCGCCAGCAGCGCGGTAATGGGGTGGCCGATCAGGTCCATCCACTGACGCACGATATGCTCGGCTGGCAGTACCACGTCGGCGAAGGTTTTGAGCAGCATCAGCACCACCGGCAGCAACACGGTGATCAGGGTCACGCTGAAGCTGGGCAGGTTGCCCTGGTCGGATTCCTTGGCAATCTGGTCCATCAGCTCCTGGGATGGCTGGCCCGGGATGTAGCGAGAGATGAAGTTGCCGAACAGCGGGCCGGCGATGATGGCGGTCGGCAGCGCTACGATCAGGCCGTAGAAGATGGTCTTGCCGATGTCTGCATGGAAGATGCCGATGGCCAGCAGCGGGCCCGGGTGCGGTGGGACCAGGCCGTGCACCACTGACAGGCCGGCCAGCAATGGGATGCCGATCTTGATCAGCGAGACCCCGGAGCGCCGCGCCACGATGAATACCAGCGGTATCAGCAGCACGAAGCCGATTTCGAAAAACAGCGGGATGCCCACCAGGAAGGCGGCGAACATCATGGCCCAATGCACGTTTTTCTTGCCGAAGGCGCGGATGAGGGTCTGGGCGATCTGGTCAGCCCCCCCGGAGTCGGCCATCAGCTTGCCGAGCATAGTGCCCAGCGCCAGCACAATGCCGACGAAACCCAATACGCCGCCAAAGCCGTCCTGGAACGACTTCATGACCTTTGCCACCGGCATGCCGGAGGTCAGGCCCAGAAAGCCTGCGGCCAAGGTAAGGGCGACGAAGGGGTGAACCTTGAAGTGGGTGATGAGCAGGATCAGCCCGACGATGGTGACCAGCGCGTCGAGCAGCAGGAAGGTATCAGTAGCCAGTCCGAACATGATGTGAAGGCCTCGGTCTTATCGTTGTTTTGGCAATGCTGTTGTTGGATCAACCCTTTGGCGAGGGTGGGGTAGCGCTGTCTCTGGTGATCAGGCAAACGCCGCGTCAGGCGCTTTGCGCCAGTACCTGATCACCGCAGCGCTTTAGCCAGGTGTCTACGGCTTCGGCCAGGGCGGTGATGGGTTGGGTGGCATCCAGTGCCAGCGTGCGTGGCTCACCGTGGGGCGGCTCAAGCGCCGCGAACTGGCTGTCGATCAGGCTGGCGGGCATGAAGTGCCCGGGGCGCGCCAGTACCCGTTGTTCCGCTTGGGCGGGCGACAGTTCCAGAAACACGAACACCAGGCCCGGCATGGCTGCGCGCAAGGTGTCGCGGTAGCGCTGTTTGAGCGCAGAGCAGGTCAGGATGGGCCGCTCGCCTGCCTGGGCGCTGGCTTGCAGTTCTTGGCCCAGGCGCACCAGCCAGCCTGCGCGGTCATCGTCATCCAGCGCAATGCCGGCGCTCATCTTGCGAATATTGTCGGCGGGGTGGAAGGCGTCGCCCTCGATCAGGCGGCCGCCGCTTCTGGCAGCAATAGCAGCGCCAATGCTGCTTTTGCCGCAGCCGGCCACTCCCATTACCACAATGGCGGGCAGGGAAGAGTTCATCAGTACCTCCTGCGGGGTGAGATAGCGCTGTCTCGTCGAGGACGAAACGCAACCTCCCCGGTGTTATTGGTCTTGTGCAAACGCAGTATGGACGCCCATCTGCAAGCGCGTGCGGCGCGATGGCCAAAGACACGTTGCCTGCTTCTTGGGACAGCGCTACCTTAGAGGCCGTTCCCACTCCTTGCAAGTAGTAAAATTACAACATCATGTCCCGCATTGGCTCCCGCACCACTGGCCGTCCCACCCTGGCAGAAGTGGCCAGGCTTTCCGGGGTTTCCCCGATTACCGCATCCCGTGCCCTGCGTGGGGTCAGTACCGTGGCGCCAGAGCTGGCGGCCAAGGTTGCTGCTGCTGCTGCCAGCCTGGGTTATGTGGCAAACCCGGCTGCCCGTGCTTTGGCGTCGGCACGCAGCCAGTCGGTGGTGGTGCTGATCCCGTCGCTGTCCAACCAACTGTTCATCGACACTTTGGAGGCCATCCACGAGGTCATGCGCCCGCGTGGGCTCGAGGTGCTGATCGGCAATTACCACTACGACCTGGCCGAAGAAGAAAACCTGATCCGCAACTACCTGGCCTACCAGCCGTGCGGCATGTTGCTTACAGGCTTCGAGCGCAGCGAGCCTTCCCGCCAGATGCTGGCGGCCAGTGGGGTACCTTGCGTGCACATGATGGAACTCGACGAAACGTCAGAGGCATTTTCCGTCGGTTTCTCGCAGCAACAGGCTGGCCGGGCAGCAGCGCGCCACCTCATTGAGCGCGGCCGCACCCGGCTTGGCTTCATAGCGGCCCAACTGGACCCACGGGTGATGCAGCGCGCCGAAGGTTTTCGCCAGGCCTTGGCTGAAGCCGGCCTTCACGTAGCCGAACGGGAGGTGCTGACGCCTGAGCCGTCTTCCATCGCGCTGGGCGGCGAGCTGTTCAGCCAGTTGCTGGAGCAGGCGCCGGATGTCGACGGTATCTTCTTCTGCAACGACGACCTGGCGCAGGGCGCGGTGCTGCAGGCGCTGCGCCAGGGCGTGCAGGTGCCCCAGCGAGTGGCCATGGTCGGCTTCAATGACCTGCCGGCGTCCGCGCACATGGTGCCCAGGCTCACGTCCATTCGTACCCCTAGAGCTGCCGTTGGTCGGAGCGCTGCCCAGGTATTGCTTGCGCTGCTTGATGGCAAAGCGGTGGCGCCAAGCCAGCAGGACTTGGGCTTCGAGCTGATGGTGCGCGAAAGCACCTGACGCCCATGGCGGCGCATGGGCCTCACGCGGTGCAAACGGCGATCTATGCTCTGAACACCGAGCGGAAAGGAGGCCGGGGTATGTTCGATTTCCATCGCAAGTCCGACCTGGAAGAAATCCAGCGCAGCCACCAGGCACTGGCTGATGCCAAGGCCAAACTCGCCGCCATCAGCCAGTGCATGGCAATGATCGAATTTACCCCTGACGGCATCATCATCGATGCCAACCCGCGCTTTTGCCACGCCATGGGCTATGACGCCGAAGAGCTGCGCGGTCGCCACCACCGGTTGTTCTGCGCGCCCGATTATGCCGACAGCGCGCAGTACCGGCAGTTGTGGCATGACCTGGGGCAGGGCACGCCTGTCAGCGGCACCTTCGAGCGTATCGACAAGCAGGGCCGTGAGGTATGGCTTGAGGCCAGCTACATGCCTGTGCTCGATGCGCAGCAACAGGTAGTGAGCGTGATCAAGGTGGCCGCAGACATCAGCCAGCGCGCAGCACTGGAACATGAGCGCGAACGTTGGCTGAACGCCATAGGCCGGTCGATGGCCGTGATCGAGTTCACCCCGGCAGGCCGGGTGATGCAGGCCAACCAGAACTTTCTCGACACCATGGGCTACACGCTGGACGAGGTGGTGGGCAGGCATCACGGTCTGTTCTGCCTGCCGGCTGAACGCGAATCCCCTGCTTACCGTGAGTTCTGGGCATCGTTGAACCGTGGCGAGTACCATTCCCATCGCTTCGAGCGGGTCAGCAAGTCGGGCCAGACGGTGTTCCTGGAGGCGTCCTACAACCCGATCTTCGACAGCAAGGGCCGCTTGTACAAGGTGGTGAAGTTTGCCAGCGACATCACCCATCAGGTCAGCACCCAGCAGCGGGCGGCCGATGCCGCTCATGCCAGTTCCGTACAGGCCGATGCCTGCGCGCGCAAAGGCACCGAGGTGGTACAGCAGGCGGTGCAGGTCATCGAACACATCTCCCAGGAGCTGAACCAGGCGGCGCGCAGCCTGGATGCCGTGAGCAAGCAGTCGGATGAAATCGCCCAGATCGTGCTGACCATTCGTGGCATTGCCGACCAGACCAACCTGCTGGCCTTGAATGCTGCCATTGAAGCGGCGCGCGCCGGTGAGCATGGGCGCGGCTTCGCCGTGGTGGCCGACGAGGTACGCAACCTGGCGGCCAGGACCAGCCAGGCCACCCTGGAAATTGTCGATGTGGTGAGGCAGAACCGTGAACTGTCAGGTATCGCAGTGTCCAGCATGCAGTCGAGCCTTGAACGCACCGGCCATGGCGTTGCCCTGGCCAACGAGGCGGGCACGGTGATCATGGAGATTCAGCAAGGCTCACGTCACGTGGTGGATGCCATCGACGAGATCACCTCGACATTGCAGTTGCACTGAGCGCGCTGCCCAGTTCATCCAGCAGGGTCTGCAGGCTGGCTTGCAGCAGTTGTTGCTGCTCGCGTGTGGGCTGCCCGTTGGCCACAGCCTGCTCCACCGCTTCGCAGCGAGCCACCACGGTGCGCACGCGGATCATCTTGGCGCCACCTTTTATCCGGTGAACCAAGGCCCGCAGCGAGTCGTCGGCGGCGTCGGGCGCCAAACCGCGCAACGTGGCCAGGTCCTCGGCTACGCTCTGGGACAGTTGCTCGAGCAGATGACGGGTCAGCTGGGCGTCATTGCGGGTCAGGTGGTGCAGTTCTGCGAGGTTGAAACTATTGCCAGAGGTGCTCGCAGGGGGGGGCGTGACAGCGGCGTCGGCCTGGGGGAGGTGGGCTTTCAAGGTGCGCAACCCGATGGGTTTGAACAGGCAGTCATCCATACCGCTGGCCAGGCAGCGCGCCCGTTCCTCGGCCTGTGCGTTGGCGGTCACGCCCACGATACGGCAGGGTGGCAGGCCGCGCTCGTGCTCCATGGCGCGGATGCGCTGGGTAAGTTCATGGCCATCCATCACCGGCATGCTGCAATCGGTGATCACCAGGTCGAAGTGTGCTGCCTGCCAGCGCTCCAGCGCCGCTTCACCGTTTTGCGCCAGGGTGACGCGGTGGCCCAGCGTGCGCAGTTGCCTTTCGAGCAACAGCAGGTTGGCGGGGTAGTCGTCGGCTACCAGTACGTCCAGGGGAGCGCCGCTGCTTTCGAGCGCCAACTGCGTCGGCTCCGATGCTGTCGGCGCAGCGCACGCCGGCAAGGCCAGGCTGACCTGCACCTTGGTGCCCACGCCCTCGACGCTGTGCAGGGCCAACGTGCCACCCATCAGTTCTGCCAGTGCCTGGCTGATCACCAGCCCCAGGCCTGCACCCTGCTGGGCACGTGGCCCGTCGGCCTGGACAAAGGCGTTGAACAGGCGGGCCTGGTCGGCAGGGCTGATGCCGATCCCTGAATCGCGTACGCACAATTCGACCTGCACCTGGCCTTCTGGAGCTGAGCCCGCCAGCACCAGGCTGGCCTGAACCTCGCCGCGCTCGGTGAACTTGATGGCATTGCTGAGCAGGTTCGACAGCACCTGCTTGAGGCGCAGCGGGTCGGCCGACACCCACACCGGCAGCGGCGGCAGGGCGCCGTGCAAGTGCAGCCCCTTGGCCCTGGCGTTGCCTTCGAACACCCTCAGTGTGGCCTGTACCAGCTCGACCAGGTCGGTCGGCACCGGCTGCAGGCTGATATGCCCCGACTCGATGCGCGAGATGTCCAGAATATCGCCGATCAGCGCCAGCAGGCCCAGGGCCGAGTCGTGGGCAGTTTGCAGGGTCTGGGTATCGCAACGCCCGTCTCGGCTGTCTTCCAGGGCCAGCTCCAGCAAGCCGATGACGGCGTTCATTGGCGTGCGGATTTCGTGGCTCATGGTCGCCAGGAAGGTGCTTTTGGTCTGGCTGGCCTGTTCGGCTTCTTCCTTGGCGTGCCGCAGCTGCTCCAGTAGCCCGCGGCTCAGGGCCAACTGGGCCTGCAAGGCGTGCTGTGCCTCGGTGCGCTGGTTGATCAGCTTGCGCAGGTAGCTGTTCCAGAACACTACCCCGGCCAGCAATAGGGCGGCCAGTACCAGCACTTGAAGCGCTAGGTCACGGTAGTTGCGCCATGGGCTGTCACTGACCAGCGTGCTGGTACGCCAACGGTTGATCAGCCGCTCAAGTTCCTCGGGTGGGATACTCAGCAATGCCTTGTCGAGGATAGCCTGCAACCGCGGCTGATCCGGTGCGACCGCAAACGCGGCAATGGCCGGGTCTTCGTCCAGGACGCTGGCTATCTTCAGGCGGTTCTTGAACACGTGACTGATGTAGTAGGCCGCATTGATGTGGCTACTGAGTGCCACGTCCGCAGCACCTTTGATCAGTGCTTCCATGAGGTCGAGTGGGCTGTCCAGCTCGATCAGCGTGGCGTGGGGGTAGCGGCGTTGCAGCATGTCGCGCTGGGGTGAGCCCCGCACCAGGGCGATACGCTGTTGGCCAAGGTCCTTGACCCGCGACGAGGAGGCGTCATCAGCGCGGGTGATCAACACCCGCGGGCTGACCAGGTAGGGCCGGGTGTAACGCAATTGCCGGGATCGCTGCGCGCCATAGCCCAAGGCCCCGATCATCTGCGCCTCACCGCGTGCCAGCCGTTCGACCATATCCTGCGCCGATGCACCCTCGACAGGGTTGAACTGCAAGCCGGTACGCAGGCCGATCTGCTTGAGCAGCTCCAGGGTGATGCCGGTGGGGCGTTGTTCGGCGTCGTTGAACGTCAGGGGGGCCAGCGCCGGGTTGATCAACACATCCACAACGGGGTGGGCGATGATCCAGGCTTCCTCTTCGGCAGACAGGGCGCTGAGGTGGCGCTGCAGCAGCAGGCTGGTGTTGCCGCTGCTCCAGCGCCGCAGGATGTTCAGGCGCTCACTCTCGCCAATACGCGCCAGGGCTCTGTCTACCAACTGCCGCAGGTGGGGTGTGTCGCGGGCGATGGCAAAGGAAAACGCCTCGGGAATCACCTGGGAGAAGTGGTCAATTTTCAAAGTGCCTTGAAAGGTCTTGCCGATGAGAAAGTCAGTGCTGATGGCGTCGCCCAGGTAAGCATCCGCCTCACCCAGCTCCACGGCAGCCAGCCCGGCCTGGGTAGAGCGATACAGGCTCAGTTGCGCACTGGGGTACAGTGCGCGCACTCGGTTGGCCGGCAGGTAATGGTCTACCATGGCAAGGCGCAGGCCAGCCAGGTCGGGCGTGTCCTTGAGGTTGCGGCCCTCACGGGTGACCACCACGGGCAAGTCGTCGGCGTAAGGTGCGCTGAGGCTGAGCTGAGCATCGGCGGCCTCAAAGCCGTTCGAGCTGCCCAGCAGGTCGATTCGCCCGTCGTGCAGCGCAGCGATGGCTTCGTGGCGGCTGTCGAAGCGCAGCACCTCGATAGGCGCGCCCAATTGCTCGGCGATGATGCCGGCGTAGTCTGCGCTGATGCCTTCATAGTCTTGCGGGCTGACGTTGATCTCGAATGGCGGATAGTCGGGCCTTGAGCTACCGAGGACGATACGCTTGCGCTGCTGCAGCCACTGGCGTTCTTCATGGGTAAGCGTCATGGGTGGCGTGACGCTCACCGAGCGGGCCAGCAGCTGGCGGGTTTCGCTGGCGGCCAGCAGCCAGCCGGGGCCGGCCAAAGCGAGCAGCAGCAGGGCGCCAGCCAGCAGTCGTTTCATGGCCGCCCGCCGCTCAGTAGACGCTGTTGCGTTTGGCCAAGTCGACCATTTCAACCAGCGACTCGGTCTTGAGTTTTTCCATGATGCGGCCCCGGTAGGTGCTGATGGTCTTGGCGCTGAGGTTCATGCAACTGCCGATGTTCTTGTTGCTCTCGCCACGTGCCAGGCGCCGCAACACTTCCATTTCGCGGTTCGACAGGCTGGCCAGGCGTACCGGCTCGCTTTCCAGCGAGTTGCTGTTTACCGACATCTGCGGGAATGTTGAATAGCCCTTCACCAACGCCTTGAGGGCGAACAGCAGGGCGTCGTGGTCTTCTTCCTTGGTCACGAAGGCACCAATGCCGGCATCCAGGCAGCGCCGTACATACAGATCGGTAGCCTGGCCCGTCAGGACCATGATCTTGGGCACCGGCTCGATGGCCTGCAGGCGCTTGATCACCTCCATGCCATCCAGGCCGGGCAAGCCGATGTCGAGGATGACCACGTCAGGCTTCAGTTCACGGGCTACCTGCGCCACTTCACTGCCATTACCGACTTCGCCGATGACGTGGAAGCGTTCACGCTCAAGGAGCATGCGCAGGGATAGCCTGACGATGGGGTGATCGTCGACGATCAGCACGGTAGTCATTAGGAAAACTCCTGTGAGGGTGTGGTGCATTTCCTGGAGCACCCAGGAATACTTCTGCAAGTGAGTCAATCAGAAGCGCAGCAAGATACGACCATTACGGAAGTTTGGTAATGCCGAGTATAGAAGTGTTGATAAACCTTGGCCGTGCTGTCGAAAAATCCTACAAAACGAGGCGGCGGCGCGCGCCCAGGCAGGCGCTGGAGCCTACCTGCCGGTCTCAGGCGCAAGCCGGGTGATGTTTATTGACGCGCAGGGTGGAGGCCGGGTTGTTCGCCAATGCCTGGCCCACCCTTGCAGGGCGGCTGAGCAATTGCCCGCCGCAGTTGGGGCAGTGGTGTTGCAGGCGGCCTTCGGCGCAGCCGCGGCAGAACGTGCACTCGAACGAGCAGATAAACGCGTCAGTGCTGTCACCGGGCAGGTCGACGTCGCAGCATTCACAGTTGGGGCGCAAGTCCAGCATGGGGGAGTGTCCGGTAACAGGAAGGGGTTGGTCAGTCTGCTACCGGATTGCAGTGCCTTGCAACACTCAACCCGCTGGGCGATACAGGTGTGCGTGCCCGGCGCGATACAGGGCGGATTCAGCGAACGGCGTTTCTCCCAGCACGTGGCCGACCAGAATCAGCGCAGTACGGCGGAAACCCTTGGTCGCCACACCTGCGACGATGTCCGCCAGCGTGCCACGTACCCAGTCCTGGTCGGGCCAGGTGGCACGGTGCACAACCGCGACGGGGCACTGTGGCCCATAGTGCGGCAGCAGCAGCTCGACGATACGCGCCAGGTGCTTGACCCCAAGGTGAATGGCCAGCGTGGTGCCGTGGCGTGCAAGGTCTTCCAGCTGCTCCCCGGCCGGCATCGGGGAGTTTGCGCCAAAGCGGGTCAGGATGACGCTCTGGGCGACCTCTGGCAGGGTCAGTTCACACCCCAGCAGCGCGGCGCTGGCCGCAGTGGCGGTTACGCCGGGGATAATCTGATAGTCGATGCCCAACGCCTGCAGATGGCGGATCTGCTCGCCGATGGCGCCATACAGGCTTGGATCACCGCTGTGGACCCGGGCCACGTCCTGGCCCAGGGCATGGGCTGCCCGCATGGCCCCGATGATCTGCTCCAGGTCCAGCGCAGCGCTGTTGATCACGGTTTCGGCCTGGTTGCCTTCCAGCACGGCGGCAGGCACCAGGGAACCGGCGTAGATGATCACGGGGCATTGGCGGATCAGCCGCTGGCCCTTGACTGTGATCAGTTCCGGGTCGCCGGGGCCGGCGCCGATGAAGTAAACCGTCATGAAAATCCTTGGATGTAAATAGATGAACAGGCTAGCCTGCGATGGCCAGTGTTGCCGGGCCCATGACCCGGCGGGGCAGCAGTAGCTCGGCGTGCCCTGCCGCCTGGCAGGCCAGCGCCAAGGCCGTGCTTTCTGCGACGCCCCAGCAACCGCTGTGGGTATACGCAGCGGCTGAGCGATGGCTGAGCAGCGGCTCGTAGGCCTGCAGTTGCACCGCAGGGTACAGCACCAGTGGCAGGCCGAGGCGCTCGGCCAGCTGAAGCAGGCCGGGTTCGCCAGCCTTGAGTGCGATGCTGGCGATGCCGCGGAGGTCACTCAAGGCGAGGCCCCGTTCGGCCAGGCCGGCGAGCAGAAGCGCCTGCAAAACGCCCACCGGGCACCCCCGCCGGCAGCCAAACCCCGCGTACACTGCCGGCATCAGGCCTGGCTGTGGCGGCGGTACAGCCACGCGGTGAGCAGGCCCAATGCCAGCCAGAACGCAGCGTTGGTCAGCCACGAGGCCAGTTTGAACTGAGCTTCCAGCGCCTCGGGCGCCAGGCTCTCGTGCACTTCGGGTTGCGGTGCACCAATCAGGTGGGGCACTGCCAGCACCACCACACCAAGCACCTTCAGCAGCCAGTGGCGGGCGAACACTACCAATGCCAGGCCCAGGGCTGTTGCGCTGGCGGCGCCAACCCACCAGGCCTGGCGCTGGCCCAGGTCCGCTGCAGCGGTGCCCGGCAGTTCTGGCGGCAGGCCTAACGTGGGTGCCAGGCAAAACACCGCAAAGCCGGCCAGGCCCCAAAGCGCACCGGTACCAACACGCTTGGGCTCCCGCAGGCTGTAGAGGGCAGCGAGGATAAGGGCGAAGCCCACTGCGACCACCAGGTTGCCACCGGTGGTGGACAATACTCGCTGCCAGCCATCTTCCGGCGACCAGGCCTCAGCACTGTGTTCGTGCGCCGCTGCGCCCTCGCCATGGGCGTGCTGTTCGGCGGGGGCGGCGGTTTCGTAGGTTTCGGCCTGCAAGATGAGCGGGCTGACCCAGAAGCTTTGCAGCAGGGTGAGCAACAGGGCCGCAAGCAACCCGCTGAAACCCGCGGTACGGGCGATACGCGTGATCATTGGCGGTTACTCAGTGGCAGGGGAAGGCGGCGCTGTGGCGCGTATCGTGGGCAGCGTTGTGTACGGCTTCGATATGCGAAAAGCCGGCAAAGTAGACCAGGCACAGCCCCAGCAGGCTGGCGCCTACCGCAACAGCAATGCGCTGGCTGAGTGTGACGGGGGTGGCGATACTTGGAGTGTTGGCGCTGGTGACGGGCATGACGCGTTCCTCTGCTTTTTGTGGGCAACGGGCAAGCGCGGCAGCCCCGGGCGGCGCCCAGGGGATGCGACAGCGCCCGCCCACCGCGGGGTGTTCATAGGCGCAAGGCCGGTCTCCGGGCTGGCGAGGAGGAGGTTGGCTCCTTGAAAACGTCACCTTCCCATGCCAAGGGTGATGGCACAGTGGTACAGACGCTTCGCTCGCTTACCGTTGCGGGGGCAGCACCGGCTTGGTCAAGGCCCTGTTGCAGGCCTGTGACGCACCGGTTTCCCGTTTCACCCCCAGGGGGGCACCTTGACGCAGGGCACTAGAAAAGCACGAGGTGGGCCAGCCGTCAATTGCCTGTCAAACCGGCAAGCCGTCACGGGCAAACGCTTGCAGTTGCTCCCCCTCCAGGCGGTAGCGCACCCACTCATCCTGCGGCTGCGCGCCCAGCGACTCATAAAACTTGATGGCTGGCTCGTTCCAGTCCAGCACGCTCCACTCCAGGCGGCCCCAGCCATGGGCCACGGCCTCCCGGGCGATGTACCTGAGCATCTGTTTGCCGGCACCGTCCCCGCGCTGATCCGGGGTGATGTAGAGGTCTTCGAGGTAAATGCCGCTGCGCCCCAGCCAGGTGGAATAGCTTTGGAAATACACGGCGAAGCCAATGGCCTGGCCGTCACGTTCGCCGATCAGGCACTGCACGGTGCTGTGCTCATCGAACAGGCTACGTTCAATATCCTGCAAGGTGGCCAGCACTTCGTGCCGGGCACGCTCGTACTCCGCCAGTTCGGTGATGAAGGTCAAAATCTGCTGCGCATCGGTGCGCACCGCCGGGCGAATAACCACGCTCATGATGAATACCCCTGTTTCAAAATTGGCAATACAGTGAGGTGTATCTCATTAATTAAAGGTAACTGTATCGGTCGCTCGGGTGGCGGACTCCGGTAGTGTGACGGCATACCGCACCTACTGGAATGCCTGGCCATGTTTGCCTCTGTCGACCTGCTCGCTGCTTTTATCCTGTTCGCCTTCGTTTCGTCCATTACCCCGGGGCCCAACAACACCATGTTGCTGGCCTCCGGGGTGAACTTCGGCGTACGCCGCACGATCCCGCATGCCATGGGCGTAAGCATCGGTTTCATGGCGATGGTGCTGGCGGTGGGGCTTGGCCTGGGCGAAGTGTTCAAGTCGTGGCCGCCCCTGTATACCGTGCTGCGCTACGCGGGTGCGGCCTACCTGCTCTACCTGGCCTGGAAGATTGCCAACGCCGGGCCTGTGGGCGCAGCGGCTAGCAAAGGGAGTAACCCATTAGGCTTCTGGGCAGCTGCTGCTTTCCAGTGGGTCAACCCCAAAGCCTGGGTGATGGCGGTGGGCGCGATCACCACGTACACACCCGCTCAAGGGTACGTCACCAACGTGGTAGTGATCGCGGCGCTGTTTGCGTTGGTGAACTTGCCCAGCGTCGGCATCTGGGTGATGTTTGGCAGCGCGTTGCGCAGCGTGTTGCAGAACCCGCGCTGGCTGATGCTGTTCAATGTCCTGATGGCCCTGCTGCTGGTGATTTCGCTGTACCCATTGCTGTTTGTAGAATCGGCGTTTCACTAGCACTACAGGTAGCGCGCCGCGATGCAGCTGATTCCATGGTCCCATCAATGCGACGAGGGCTTCACCCTGCGTGGCTGGCGCACAGAAGCCAGTGGGCGACCGCTGTTGCATTTTCTGCACGGCAATGGCTTTTGCAGCCTGGCTTATCAACCCATGCTGGCGCGCCTGGCCGG
This sequence comes from Pseudomonas sp. S32, assembly GCF_016648095.1. Classification (NCBI taxonomy): domain Bacteria; kingdom Pseudomonadati; phylum Pseudomonadota; class Gammaproteobacteria; order Pseudomonadales; family Pseudomonadaceae; genus Pseudomonas; species Pseudomonas sp. S32. The sequence continues at coordinate 51,694 of NZ_JACVVF010000005.1, read as the reverse complement.
CCATTTCGACTTGTGGCTCAGTGACGCGCAAGGGCACGGCGACAGCGACCACGGTGGCGTGTTTCGCGGTTGGAACCGCACCGCTGCGCTGGCCGTCGAGGCCTTCGAATGCGGGCGGAGCGAGTATGGCGAGGTACCCCGCGTGGCCCTCGGGCACAGTTTTGGCGGCGTGCTTACCAGCCTGATGCTGGCGGCTGAGCCCCAGCTGTTCCAACGCGCTGTATTACTGGACCCAGTACTGTTCAGCAAGCGCATGTTGGCTGTGCTGGGTGCAGCAAGGGTGGTCGGCCTGCACCGTCACCACCCCATGGCACGCCAGGCTGCGCGGCGGCGCAGTTTCTGGCCTGACCGGCCTTCGGCGCATGCTTCGCTGCAGGGCCGGGGTATTTTCAAGGGTTGGCACGATGCAGCGCTGCAAGCCTACATCGACCATGCCTTGGGCGAATGCGAGAAGGGCGTGGTGCTCAAGTGCAGGCCCAGCCGCGAGGTGGAGATCTTCAGCTCATTCCCCCGGCGCTTGTGGCCAACCTTGTTACGCATCGCCGTCCCCACGCGCATTCTGTACGGGGAACATACCTACCCCTTCGTGCCGGTCTCGGCAAACCGGCTGGCGAGCCTCAACAGCCACGTGAGTGCCCGGCAAGTGGCGGGCGGGCATTGCTTCATGCAGGAAAACCCAGGCAATGCTGCCGACCTGGCAACTGGTTTTTTGCTCGGCACTGTCCCATAGGTGGGACGATGCATGCCATTGCGGCAGGCTACTCAGCTATAGGCACCATTGCTAAGGTGTTCTCAGCCAATGAGGACCTCCCCATGAAAACGATTCTCGGTATCCACCGCAGCCCCCAACCCCACTGGGTGGGTGACGGTTTCCCGGTGCGCAGCCTGTTCACCTACGACAACCTGGCCAGCCGTATAAGCCCGTTTTTGCTACTGGACTATGCTGGCCCTCACACCTTTTCACCCACCCAGGCCCGGCGCGGGGTGGGTGAGCACCCTCATCGTGGCTTCGAGACGGTGACCATCGTGTACCAGGGCGAGCTTGAGCACCGTGACTCGACGGGGGCTGGCGGCTTCATCGGCCCCGGTGATGTGCAGTGGATGACGGCCGCAGACGGTATCATCCATGAAGAGTTTCATTCGCCGCGGTTTGCGCAAACGGGTGGAACGCTGGAGATGGTGCAGCTGTGGGTAAACCTGCCGGCCCGTGACAAGCGTGCCGCAGCGGGCTACCAGACGCTGCTGGCGAAGGATATCCCGGTGGTGCCGCTGGGCGGCGAATCCGGGAGCCTGCGCGTGATCGCCGGCAACTACAAGGGCGCTTTGGGCCCTGCACGCACGTTCACGCCGATGGATGTATGGGACATGCGCCTACAGGCAGGGGCGAGCTTCACGCTACCCGTCGCCGCTGGCCGCAATGCGGCACTGGTGGTGCTGCAGGGCACAGTCACCATCAACGGTACGCAACAAGCGGGGCCTTCGAGCCTGGTGCTGTTTGACCCGGCAGGGCAGGACCTGCAGCTGGAAGCAGCGGAAGCTGCCAGCGTTCTGCTGTTAAGTGGCGAGCCGATCGACGAGCCGATTGTGGGTTACGGCCCGTTCGTGATGAACAGCCAGGCCGAGATCATCGAGTCTTTCGAGGCTTTCCAGGCCGGCAAATTCGGGCAGATGCAGGGCGATCGCGGTGGTGCCTCGCATTGATGCACCGCTCGTCGCAGGGTGGTGATTCTGCCCGAACCTAACCTCACCCCAGGGGTTCTTCAGCTAAGGTGCTAGATGAACCCCTGCATGCTCATCACTGCAGCGCATCGACGTTTGGCCAAAGATGCTCATTATCAATTGGCGCTCAGCCTGCTACAGGCGTAACTACATTAATCAGGCCACCGCCAGAGAGGGTCGTACCATGTCGTTGATAGGCGTTTCGATGCTGGAAATGCGGCAGATGATCGAGCATGCCTGCCTGCCTGATCGTTGTGAAATCAGCTGCGCTGACGGTAACAACCTGACCATCCGCCTTGCCCAGGGCCAGAACTTCGAGCGCGGTGTGAGCCTGAGCGGTGTACCGCTGCACAGCCTCAACAGCTGCCGCGACCTGGTAAACCTGGTTGGGCAGCTGCATGCGCTGCGCTGCAAAAGCCCTGCGCGGGCGAAGGCGATTGCCTGATCACGCCCGGGTTATGTACGCGCTTTAGCCGCTAGCGCAGCTCCAGCAGCAGGTTCAGGCCGCCGTCTCCGCATTTGCCTTTGTCGCGCACTACGCCGTGGTAGCTGCGTCCGTCCAGCATGAATGCAACGCTGTGCGCCCTGTCGACTTTGTCTGGCAGCGGCGGGCAGATGTGCATGCGCAGCGCAGGCCGCCCTTGGAGGCTCAGCGGTGCCAGCTGGCACTGGCACTCCACACTCAGCGCCACGGGGCCGAACAGCGTGTCACGCACGTAATCCAGTTGCACCGATGCATTGGGGGCGCGGCCTGGCATCCTCATGGTCGTGTGCCTCTGGTGGAAAGTGGCGGGACGGCGTGATACTGGGTCATGACAGTCTCCTGTGAGCTGACGGTGGTGCCTGGTGGCACACGTTTCGGCAAATGCACTATCCACAACCCGCCTTGCGGAAGGTCAGGTTGACCCGGCGCTCGCCCATGCGCGGGTGAACCCCGGGCTTGATCGGCAGCACACCGTGAAAGCGTAGACGGTCTTCGCCGCCCCAAACCAGTACATCACCATGGCTGAGCGGGATGCGCTGGGTTCTGTCAGCCCGCTGCAGCCCCCCGAATAGAAACACGGCCGGAAGCCCCAGGGAAACCGACACGATAGGCTGATCGAAATCGCGCTCGTCGCGGTCCTGGTGCAGGGTGAGGCGGGTGCCTGGCTGGTAGTGGTTGACCAGGCATGCGTCGGGAGCGAACCCGTCGAAGCCGGCAACAGCCGCGCTGCGCGAGGCAAACGCAGTGAGCACATCGGGCAGCGCCGGCCATGGCTGGCCACTGACGGGGTCGGTGGGGCTGTAGCGGTAGCCTTTGGCGTCACTGACCCAGCCCAGTTCACCACAGTTGGTCAGCGCCACCGCCATGTGCAGGCCGCCCGGGGTGCACATGTGCCGGAACGGCGCAGCCCGCAGTACCGGGCGCAGGGCGTCCAGTATCGCCTCCAGGTCGGGGAGGGCGAAGCCTGGCAACAGCACCGTGTGGTTGGCCAGGCGATGCGGCTGTGGGCCGAACAGGTCAAGGTCGGACTGAATCATCAGGGGTCAAATCTCTCCGCCGAGTCAATATCGCGGGTTCATGCAAACCTATTGGTGTCAATGCGACATTAAACTCAAAATGTTTCTGAACGCCGTTGGTCAGTGAGCGGTCTTGATCATTGGCCCCGGCCGAGGACGCTTACCGATGATGAGGATTAGAAATGTCTGAGCACGTACCGGACAACCCCCGCAGGGACTTCCTGCGCAAGACCTTGACCCTGATACCTGTGGTAACGGTCGCCAGTACCGGCCTGGGCCTGGGCGCAAGCGCGGTGATAGCCGAGCCAGCACGCAGCCCCAACGTGCCAGAAAAAACCGACGCCGCCCAGTACCAGCCGGCATTTTTCACCGTGGACGAATATGCTTTCCTCCAAGCTGCGGTGAGCCGCCTGATCCCGGCTGACGCGTTGGGTGCCGGCGCCCTGGAGGCCGGTGCCGCCGAGTATATCGACCGGCAGATGGGCACCCCCTATGCCAGCGGGGCCTTGTGGTACATGCAAGGCCCCTTCAATGCAGACGCCGCACCCGAGCTCGGCTACCAGTTGCAGCTCAACCCGCAGCAGATCTACAGGCTAGGCATCGCCGGTGTGCTCGGCTGGTGCAGGGCCCAGGGCAACAAGCCGTTCCATGAACAAAGCGCCGCCCAGCAAGACCGTGTGCTCGCCGCACTGGAGGCGGGCGACCTGGTGTTGCAGGATGTACCTGCCAAGGCCTTCTTCAGCCTGCTGTTGCAAAACACCCGTGAGGGCTTTTTCTGCGATCCCGTGCATGGCGGTAACAAAGGCATGGTCGGCTGGAAGCAGATCGGCTTCCCCGGTGCCCGCGCCGATTTCATGGATTGGGCCGAGCGCAACGAGCGCTACCCGTTCCCACCGGTGTCCATTCGTGGGGAGAGGGCCTGAACCATGGCAAACACGTTGAAGAAAGTGGATGCGGTGATCGTCGGGTTTGGCTGGACCGGCGCCATCATGGCCAAGGAACTGACCGAGGCAGGGCTGCAGGTGGTCGCCCTGGAGCGCGGCCCCATGCAGGACACCTATCCAGACGGCAATTACCCCCAGGTGATCGACGAGCTCACCTACAGCGTGCGCAAGAAACTGTTCCTGGACCTGTCCAAGGAAACCGTCACCATCCGCCACACGGTCAACGACGTAGCCTTGCCGTACCGGCAACTGGGCGCTTTCCTGCCGGGTAAAGGGGTAGGCGGTGCCGGGCTGCATTGGTCCGGTGTGCACTTTCGTGTAGACCCGATCGAGTTGCGCATGCGCAGCCATTACGAAGAGCGCTATGGCAAGTCGTTCATTCCCCAGGACATGACCATCCAGGACTTCGGCGTTACCTATGAAGAACTGGAGCCGTATTTTGATTTTGCCGAGAAGGTCTTCGGCACCTCTGGTCAAGCCTGGACCGTGAAGGGCGAAGTGGTAGGGCGGGGCAAGGGGGGCAACCCATACGCCCCAGACCGCTCCAACCCCTTCCCGCTGGTGTCACAGAAGAACGTGGTATCCGCCCAGCTGTTCCAGCAGGCCACCTCGGCGCTGGGCTATCACCCCTACAACCTGCCGTCGGCCAATACCTCGGGCCCTTACACCAACCCCTACGGGGCGCAGATGGGACCGTGCAACTTCTGCGGTTTCTGCAGCGGTTACGTGTGCTACATGTATTCCAAGGCCTCACCCAACGTGAACATTCTGCCGGCGTTGCGCCAGGTGCCTAACTTCGAGCTGCGGGCCAATGCCCACGTGCTGCGGGTGAACCTGGACGACAGCAAGCAACGTGCAACCGGCGTGACCTACATCGACGCCCAGGGCCGTGAACTGGAGCAACCGGCCGACCTGGTGATCCTGGCCGCGTTCCAGTTCAACAACGTGCGCCTGATGCTGCTGTCCGGGATCGGCAAGCCTTACGACCCTGTGAAGAACGAAGGTGTGGTCGGGCGCAACTTCGCTTACCAGAACATGGGCACGGTCAAAGCCTTTTTCGACAAGGACGTGCACACCAACAACTTCATCGGTGCAGGTGGCAACGGTGTTGCCATCGACGACTTCAATGCCGACAACTTCGACCATGGCCCCCATGGCTTTGTCGGCGGCTCACCCATGTGGGTGAACCAGGCAGGCTCGCGGCCGATTGCCGGTGTCGCCAACCCCCCGGGTACACCTGCCTGGGGCAGTGCCTGGAAGAAGGCCACCGCCGACTACTACACCCACCAACTGTCGATGGACGCCCATGGCGCACATCAGTCCTACCGGGGCAATTACCTGGACCTAGACCCCAGCTACCGCGATGCCTACGGCTTGCCGCTGTTGCGCATGACCTTCGACTGGCAGGACAACGACATTCGCATGAACCAGTTCATGGTCGACAAGCTGAGCAAAATCGCCCAAGCGATGAACCCTAAATCCATCGCCGTGCTGGGCAAGCAGGTGAAAGAACATTTCAACACTGCCAGCTACCAGACCACCCACCTGAACGGTGGTGCGATCATGGGGACCGACCCCGCCACCAGTGCACTGAACCGCTACCTGCAATGCTGGGATGTGCACAATGTATTCGTCCCGGGCGCCTCTGCGTTCCCTCAGGGCCTTGGCTACAACCCGACCGGGCTGGTGGCCGCGCTGACGTACTGGTCCGCCCGGGCCATTCGGGAGCAGTACCTGAAGAACCCCGGCCCGCTGGTGACGGTTTAAGGAGCGATGAACATGAACAGAATGTTGATCGCGACTTTGCTGATGGGCACCGGGCTTTGCGCCCAAGCGGCGCAGCCCGACCCGCAACAGGTGCAGCAAGGTGAATACCTGGCCCGCGCGGGCGACTGCGTGGCCTGCCACACGGCCAAGGGCGGCAAGCCATTTGCGGGCGGGCTGCCTATGGAAACCCCCATCGGCACAATCTACTCCACCAATATCACGCCGTCGCCCGAGGGCATCGGCAGCTACTCCTTCGAGGACTTCGACCAAGCGTTGCGCCGCGGCATCGCCAAGGACGGCAGCACGCTTTACCCGGCCATGCCGTACCCGTCCTACGCGCGCCTGACCGAAGACGATATTCAGGCGCTGTATGCCTATTTCCAGCACGGCGTGCAGCCGGTGGCCGAGCCCAACAGGGACAGCGACATCCCCTGGCCGCTGAGCATGCGCTGGCCGCTGGCGATCTGGCGTGGCCTGTTCGCCCCGGATGCCAAGCCCTGGCAGGCGGCCCCGGCCAGTGACCCGGTCATCGACCGCGGGGCGTATCTGGTCGAAGGCCTGGGCCACTGCGGCGCGTGCCACACCCCACGGGCGCTGACCATGCAGGAAAAAGCCCTGAACCCGCAGGAAGGTGAGGCGTTTCTGGCCGGTAGCGCGCCGCTGGAGGGCTGGATTGCCAAGAACCTGCGCGGTGACCACAAGGATGGCCTGGGCAGTTGGAGCGAGGCCCAGCTGGTGCAGTTTCTCAAGACCGGCCGCAGTGACAACAGCGCGGTATTCGGTGGCATGAGTGACGTGGTGGAGCACAGCATGCAGTACATGACCGATGCCGACCTGACTGCAATTGCCCGTTACCTGAAAACCTTGCCGCCAAGCAACCCGAACGACAAACCGCATCAATACGACAGCAAGGTGGCCGATGCCTTGTGGCAGGGCGATGACGGCAAGGCAGGTGCTGCGGTGTACATCGACAACTGCGCGGCTTGCCACCGCACCGACGGCAAGGGCTACACCCGCGTGTTCCCGGCACTGGCCGGCAACCCCGTGGTGCAGACCGCCGATGCCACCTCGCTGATTCATTTGGTGCTCAAGGGTGGCACGCTGCCGGCAACCCATACGGCACCCTCCAGTTTCACCATGCCAGCCTACGCCTGGCGGCTGAATGACCAGCAGGTGGCGGACGTGGTCAACTTCATCCGCACCAGTTGGGGCAACCAGGCAAGTACCGTCAAGCCCGGCGATGTAGCTGACCTGCGCACCAGCGACATGCGCCAGACATCAGGCGATGACCTGGGGCAGGTGACGGACCACTAGGCCCTGCCGAGGTGTGACCCGACAGATGGCAGATTGACGAATGAGCCGGTTTTTGGTGTATTGAAACCGGTTTCATCGCCCTAACAATAACGATCAGGAACTGCCATGACCGACGCGCCTGCCCATGCCCGCGAACGGGTCACCATCAGCGAAGTCGCCCGTGTTGCCGGGGTCTCCAAGGCAACCGTGTCGCGTTATATCGGCGGCGACCGGCAGTTGCTGGCCGACGCCACCGCCGCGCGGCTGGCCCAGGTCATCGAACAGCTGGGCTACCGGCCCAACCAGATGGCCCGTGGCCTGAAGCGGGGCCAGACGCGGTTGATCGGCATGCTGGTTGCCGACATCCTCAACCCGTATTCAGTGGCCGTGATGCATGGCGTTGAAACCGCCTGCCGCCAGCACGGCTACAGCCTGGTGGTGTGCAACACCAACCGTGACGACGAACAGGAGCGCCATCATCTGCGGGCGTTGCAGTCGTACAACGTCGAGGGGCTGATCGTGAACACCCTCGGCCATCAGCCTGGCGAGTTGCTGAACCTCATGCGGGACATGCCCATGGTGCTGGTGGACCGACAATTGCCCGAGCTGAAGGTGGACCTGGTTGGCCTGGACAACCTCGACGCCGTGGAGCAGGCCATCGCGCACCTGCATGCACGCGGCTACCGGGACATCCTGGCCGTCACCGAGCCGCTGGACGGTACCAGTTCGCGGGCGGAGCGGGTTCAAGCCGTCGGCACCTGTGTAGGTCAACGCCCCGGCATGCGCCAGCAGGTCCTGCACACAGGCCCTGGCCTCGATGCGGGGCTCGCAGCATTCCTTGCGCACAGCGGCCATGGCCCGCAGGCCATCTTCACCTGCAACGGCGTCGCCACCCTGGAGGTCACTCGCAGCCTGCGTGCTGCAGGCCGTGATCTGTTTGCCGACGTCGGCCTTATCGCCCTGGACGACCTCGACTGGTACCCGTTGGTCGGCAGCGGCATCACGGCCTTGGCCCAGCCCACCGAACGCATCGGCATGGCGGCGTTTGACAGCCTGCTGGGCCGGCTGCAAGGCGACAGCGGCATCGCCAGGCGCATCGACTTCAAAGCCTCCTTGCTGATACGAGGCTCGACTTCCCCACGCTAACTACCGGCAGCCTCCGCTTCGGCGAATACTGCTGGCGAAAAATGAAACCGGTTTCACAAGGACAATAACAATGCACCCGATCCCCGTTTCCATCAGCCTCTCCAGCTACGGCGCGGACTATGTTCGCCAGCGTGGCCAGGAGCAATTCATTGATCTGCTGGCACGGGCCGGCGCCCGACGGGTGGAGTTGCGCGAGGAGCTGTTCTCCTGCCTGCCAGACCCACTTGCCCTGGGCGCCGTCATCGCCGCGGCCGGCCTGGACTGCGTGTATTCCACGCCGCTGGAGCTGTGGGCGCCAGACGGCCTGCCCGATACACGAGTGACCCAGAAGCTGCACATTGCGCACGAACTGGGTGCAGCAGCGGTCAAGGTCTCCCTGGGGCATTACCACACCGGCTGCGACCTGGCGGCCTTGCGTGAGCTGGTGCCAGCGCAGGGGCCAATGTTGCTGGTAGAAAACGACCAGACTTCTCAAGGTGGCCGCATCGCAGCGCTGCTGGCGTTCTTCCAGCGGGCGGATGAAGCTGGGCTCGGGGTGGGCATGACTTTCGACATCGGCAACTGGCAGTGGCAGGGCGAAGCCGTGGAACAGGCTGCCAGCCAGCTGGGCCGCTGGGTGCAGTACGTGCACTGCAAAGCCGTTCGACAGCTTGCCGACGGCCGTTTGGCCGCGGCACCACCGCAAGTGGCTGACCTGCAGGCCTGGGACCGGCTGCTGGCGCAGTTCAGCCCGGGTGTGGTGCGTGCCGTGGAGTACCCACTGGTGGGCGATGACCTGCTGCAGGTTACCCGCGACCAGGTGCGCCATCTGGCCGTACTGGGGCTGGGCGCACGGGCCGAGGAGGTGAGCCATGCTTAAGCAGGATGTGCTGTGCTTTGGTGAAACCATGGCCATGTTCGTGGCCGAGCAACTGGGCGACCTCGCCAGTGTCAGCCTTTTCAACAAGCGTATTGCCGGGGCCGACAGCAACGTGGCCATTGGCCTGGCACGCCTGGGCTTCAGCGTACGATGGGTGAGCCGGGTAGGGGATGACTCGTTGGGCCGCTTTGTGCTGGACAACCTGCGCGGCGAAGGCCTGGACTGCTCGGACGTACAGATAGACCCGGCTCACCCCACTGGCTTTCAGCTCAAGGGCCGCTGCGACGATGGCAGTGACCCCGCAGTGGAGTACTTCCGCCGGGGCTCGGCGGCCAGTCACATGACCCCGGCCCTGCTGCAGCCGGGCTGGCTGCAGGCCCGGCATGTGCACGCTACCGGTATTCCGCTGGCCCTGTCCGAGGGCTGCCGCAGCCTGTCGCACACGTTGGTGGATGCCATGCGCAGTGCCGGGCGCAGCGTCTCCTTCGACCCCAACCTGCGCCCTTCGCTGTGGCCGGACCTGCGCACCATGGTGCAGCAGACCAATGCACTGGCAGAAAAGGCCGACTGGGTGCTGCCGGGCCTTGAGGAAGGCCGCTTGCTCACCGGCCAGCAGACCCCGGCCGACATCGCCGGCTTCTACCTGGACCTTGGCGTCGAGCTGGTGGTGATCAAGCTGGGGGACGCAGGCGCCTATTTCCGCAGTGCCAACAGCGAAGGCCAGGTCGCCGCCGTGCGCGCGCCCCAGGTTGTGGACACCGTGGGTGCGGGTGACGCATTTGCCGTCGGCGTGCTCAGCGCGCTGCTGGAAGGGCGTGACATCGGCCAGGCGGTTGCCCGTGGCAACTGGTGCGGCAGCCGCGCCGTGCAGTCGCGGGGCGATATGGAGGGCCTGCCCCGGCGCCACGAACTGGAGGCCTACGAACGGCTGCCACAGCCCTGAAGTTGCCCCAACCAATCACCTGTCGCGACAAAAACAACAAGCTCAGGAGAACCACCCCATGAACAGCAAAAGCCTGGCCCCACGCCGTTGGTGGTACATCATCCCCATCGTGTTCTTCACCTATAGCCTTGCTTACCTAGACCGCGCCAATTACGGCTTCGCAGCTGCCTCAGGCATGGCCGATGACCTGCGCATCACCCCCGTGCTGTCGTCGCTGCTGGGGGCACTGTTTTTCCTCGGGTACTTCTTTTTCCAGGTGCCTGGGGCCATCTACGCCGAGAAGCGTAGCGTAAAGAAGCTGATCTTTGTCTGCCTGATCCTCTGGGGCGGGCTCGCCACGCTCACGGGCATGGTCAGCAACGTCTACATGTTGATCGGCATCCGCTTTCTGCTGGGCGTGGTCGAGGCGGCCGTGATGCCGGCGATGCTGGTGTACCTGTGCCACTGGTTCACCCGTGCCGAGCGCTCACGGGCCAACACGTTCCTGATGCTGGGCAACCCGGTGACCATCCTGTGGATGTCGGTGGTTTCGGGGTACCTCATCAAGCATTTCGACTGGCGCTGGATGTTCATCATCGAAGGCCTGCCGGCGGTGATCTGGGCGTTCTGCTGGTGGCACCTGGTGGACGACCGCCCGGCCCAGGTCACCTGGCTGAGCGACACGGAGAAGCGCGACCTGCAGCACGCACTGGCTGCCGAGCAGCAGGGCATACCGCCGGTGAAGAACTACCGTGAGGCGTTCCGGTCGCGGCAAGTGATCATCCTGTCGCTGCAGTACTTCTGCTGGAGCATCGGCGTATACGGCTTCGTGCTGTGGCTGCCCTCCATTCTCAAGCAGGCTGCCAACGTGGATATCGTCGAAGCCGGCTGGCTGGCCTCGGTGCCTTACCTGGCGGCGGTACTGGCCATGGTGGGTGTGTCGTGGGCATCGGACCGCCTGCAGAAACGCAAGTGCTTTGTGTGGCCACCGCTGCTGATCGCCGCCATTGCCTTCTATGGCTCGTATGCACTGGGCAGCGAGCACTTCTGGTTGTCGTATGGGTTGCTGGTGGTGGCGGGTGCCTGCATGTACGCACCCTACGGCCCGTTCTTCGCCATCGTGCCGGAAATCCTCCCGGCCAACGTGGCCGGCGGCGCCATGGCCCTGGTCAACAGCATGGGTGCGCTGGGGTCGTTCGGCGGCTCCTGGCTGGTGGGTTACCTGAACGGCGCCACCGGTAGCCCGGGCGCTTCGTACCTGTTCATGTGCGGTGCACTGCTGTGCGCCGTGGCACTCACTGCGGCCCTCAACAATTCAACCACCTCCGGCCGGGCCAAGCGTCAGCGCCCGCGGCTGGCGATGAACCACTAGGAAGCGATCATGAACAAGCGCATCGTGCTGTACAAACGCCTTTCACCAGACTTGCTCGCGCGCCTTGAGCAGCACGTGGAGGTGACCTGGGTAGACCTGGCCCAGCCCGATGGGCTGGCCAGGCTGCGCGAGGCATTACCGGGCGCACAAGGGCTGTTGGGCGCAAGCTTGCGCCTGGATGCCAGCCTGCTGGACCTCGCGCCCGACCTTGAGGTGATTGCCAGCGTGTCGGTAGGGGTGGACAACTACGATATCGCTGACCTCGATCGGCGCGGGGTAATGCTCACCAACACCCCGGACGTACTCACCGAAACCACTGCAGACACGGGCTTTGCGCTGATCCTGGCGACAGCCAGGCGCGTGGTGGAGCTGGCCAACTGGGTGCGCGAGGGCCACTGGCAGGCCAGCCTGGGGCCCGCCCATTTCGGCTGCGACGTGCACGGCAAGACGCTGGGTATCGTGGGCATGGGGCGTATTGGCGAGGCCCTGGCCCGGCGCGCAGCGGCGGGTTTCGGTATGCGCGTGGTGTATCACAGCCAGCGGCCCAAGCCTGAGGTGCAGGCGCGATACAACGCCCACCGGCGCGACCTGGACACGCTGCTGGCCGAGGCCGACTTCGTGTGCCTCACCGTGCCGCTCAGTGCCAGTACCGAAGGGCTGATCGGTGCGCGGGAGCTGGCCCTGATGAAGCCTGATGCCATTCTGGTGAACATCTCCCGGGGGCGCGTGGTGGATGAAGCAGCATTGGCCGAGGCGTTGCAGGCCGGGCGCTTGCGCGGCGCCGGCCTGGATGTGTTCGTGCACGAGCCATTGGCGGCCGACTCGCCATTGCTGAAACTGGACAATGTAGTGGCTACACCGCATATCGGTTCGGCCACCGAAGAAACCCGCCAGGCCATGGCCCGCTGCGCGGTAGACAACCTGCTCAGCGCGTTGCGGGGCGAACGGCCAGCCAACCTGGTGAATGGCTAAGCGTCGGGCCCTGGCTGTGACGGGCTTGGCGGGTCAGCGGCAGTTGCCGGCCTTGCGATAACCGGCGGCCTGCGCCTCGCCTTCGCTGGCGAAGTTCACCTGGTTCTTCGACGCGACCTGGTGATAGCCCGGGCAGCCAGAGGCCAGGTGATACACATGGCTGTTGCGGTTGCCAAGCACCGCGCCGACTGCGACGGCACGGGCCTGTTCTGCTGGCTGGCGCGCTGCTGGCACAGCCTGTACCACGCCGTCGCCCGCGGGCTGGTAATTGGCGGTCCACTGGCGTTCGCCGGTCACGAACGGGTTCGCGTGCCCCATGATTGCGGCAATGCGCCGGTCACGTTCCTTTTCCCAGGCCGAAACCGGGTGTTGCCTGTCCCACGCCATCAGTAGCTGTTGCTGCTGGCGCGACATGTTCAGCCGGTAGCGGTCGAACATGTAGAACGTGGTGCGTGCTACCAGGCCTTTCACTTCATCGCGAGGCTCGGCGGCGCGCTGCACGAAGTCGACCTTGGTGGTGCACCGCCCGTACTCGCCGGCGTTACCGGCGACCACGCCATAGTTGAAATTGCTGCGGTCGCCGTTCACTTCACCCACGGCCGGGTACAGGTTGAACAGGTCCGCTTCCATGGCGCGGAATACCGGGTCGGTGTCTACGCAATGCTCACGGCCGCCGTTTCTCCAGCACTGGCGCTGGTTGCCGAACGTGTAGGCAGGCACGATGTGCTCCCACTCGGTACGCTCGGCGCGGTTCTGCTGCTTGCGTGTCTGGTAGCCGCAGGAGGCTGCGTCGATGCGCCCGCCAGACTTGCCCACCCAGGTCCACTGGCAGCCACAGTACAACTCGCCCATGGCGCTGCTGGCCTGGTCCATATAGACCCGCTGCTTGGCCACAACCTTGGCTTCGGTGAAGGTGGAGGGCGGGTTTGCCCAAGCTGTGAAGCTCAGAAGCAGCAGTAGGTTCAGGGCGTAACGCAATGATTTCATGGCTAAACAACACGCGGTTCTAACAGGGGCGCGCATTGTAATGCTTTATGTCTGGCTGAACAGCCCGCTAGCCGCGAGGCGCAGCGGGCCCTGTGCGCCAGGCTTATTTAAACCCGGTTACCCCGTGGGGCACGTAAGGGGCCTGCAGGCGCGCGATGTCATCCTCGCCAAGGTGCAGCGCCAGCGCGGCCAGGGCGTCATCCAGGTGCGCGGGCTTGGAGGCGCCGACGATCGGCGCCGACACACCGGCCTTGCCGAGCACCCAGGCCAACGCCACCTGTGCCATGGGCACCCCGCGTTCCCCGGCTATCTGCTCGACCACGTCGATGACCCGGCCGTCCTCCAGCTCGGTTTTTTCATAGAACGACTGGCCGGAAATATCGGTGCGCGTGCGTTCGGTCTGCTGGCCATTGGGCCGGGTCAGTCGGCCGCGTGCCATGGGGCTCCAGGGCATCAGGCCAACACCTTGGTCGAGGCACAGCGGGATCATTTCGCGTTCTTCTTCGCGGTACAGCAGGTTGAGGTAGTTCTGCATCGACACGAACCGGCTCCAGCCGTGGCTGGCCGCCACCTGTTGCGCCTTGGCGAACTGCCAGGCGTACATCGATGAGGCGCCGATGTAGCGGGCCTTGCCGGCCTTCACCACATCATGCAGGGCTTCCATGGTTTCCTCGATGGGCGTGTGGTAGTCCCAGCGATGGATCTGGTAAAGGTCGACATAATCGGTACCAAGGCGCGTCAGGCTGGCGTCGATGCTGGTCATGATGGCCTTGCGCGACAGCCCTTGCTCGTTGGGCCGGCTGGCGCCTTGCCACATGTTGGCGGGGTAGAACACCTTGGTGGCAATGACGGTTTCGTCGCGGCGGGTGAATTCCTTCAGCAGCTTGCCCACGATCACTTCCGAGGTGCCGGCCGAGTAGCTGTTGGCGGTGTCGAAGAAGTTGATGCCTTGTTCCACCGCGTGGCGGATGATCGGCCGGCTGGCCTCTTCACCCAACGTCCAGGGGTGGGTGCCGGCATCTGGTTCACCGAAGGTCATGCAGCCCAGGCACAGCCTAGAGATGTCCAGCCCGGTGCTACCCAGCTTCACGTATTGCATCGTTGTCTCCTTCAGGGGCGCTAATGAGGGGGTCAGCGTACCGACATCGGGCCTGGGGGCAAATCCCGCAGAGGTGCAGGTCTAGCCTGCAAAAATTCACAAGCGCAGCAGCGGCTTCACCTGCTGCTGCAGAAAGTCCGTAACGGCTTTGATACGTGGCGTAGCACGCACATCTTCATGCACGGCCAGCCAGATTTCGATGCTCATGGTCTGGTCGGCGCGGCCCGCCTCGGACAAACTCTGCTCCTGAGCCATGAACGCGGGCAGGCAGGCGATGCCAATGCCGCCTGCGCAAGCCTGTGCCTGTATGCGCAGGTCATTGCTGCGCAGGGCAAACGGATGGCCTACCGCCTGGTGGTCCAACCATTGCTGCTGCGGTGCGCTAGCCTGGGACTCGTCATAGCCGATGTACCGTCTTGCTGCGCCACTGGCCAGATACGCTGGCGAGGCATACAGCCGGTAGTCCAGGCGCCCCAACAAGCTGACTACCAGGGTGGGTTCCACTGGCCTGGCCAGCACGATACTCACGTCTGCCTCGCGACGTGCCAGCGAGGCGCGGGATTTGCTGCCTACCAGCTTCAGCCGCAACTGCGGGTAACGCTGGTAAAGGTCACCCAAGCGTCGCGCGACGATGCTGCCAAGCAGAGCAGGGGGAGCCGACAGGGTGACCTCGCCTTCCACGGCCTGCTGGCCAGCACTGGCGAAATGCTCCAGCGCAAATGATGACATGGCCATCTGCTCGGCCAGCTCCCCCACCCGTCGACCTTCCTCGGTCAACGCGTACGCGCGCGGGCGCCTGTCCACCAGCTTGAGGTTGAGTGAAGCCTCGAGCGCAGCAATGCGCCGGGCAACCGTGGCGGGATCGACACCCAGCGCTCTGGCGGCAGCCGACAAAGAACCGGTGGTGGTGAAGATGGAAAAATAGCGCAGGTCTTCCCAGTCAAACATAAAGGCTCGGTGATTGAGGGGGGGTAGTCGAGGTTAACGGCTAACACTAAAAAGAGAAAACACCCCAGGGCATGGCGCTACGCCGTCGGCACGCGCACACCGGTCTTGACGTTGCTCATGGAAACCAGCGTATTGAAGCGCTTGACGTTGTTGTTCTCGAAAAACAGCTCACGGGTGAGCTGGGTGTACTGCTCCATGTTGCGCACCAGCAGGATCAGCACGAAGTCATAGGCACCCGTGACGTAGTAGCACTGCTGCACCTGAGGGCAGGCCAGGAAGGTGCGCTTCATGGCATCGAGCAGGTCCAGGCGCTCGTTCTCCACCTCAACCTCGGTGATCACGGTCAGTACATAGCCCAGCTGCACGGGGTCCACCTGGGCCACCGTTGCTGTGATCACGCCATCAGTGGTCATTTTTTTCAGGCGGCGGTTGACCGCGGCCGATGACAGGTTGACTTGGGTGCCCAGCTGCATTTGCGAGGTGGTAGCGTCTTGCTGTACCGCGTCGAGCAAGGCGAGGTCGAAGTGATCGAGAGGCATGATACGCGTCCAGGGAAAACTGAAGGTAATGCGTAATGAAAGTGCGTCAAGCACTCGATAATCAAGCTTTTGTTGCGCTGGCAGTGAATAGAATCTCCCCATTCGGATAAATGATCCTTATGGGCGGAGAACGGTATGGACACGGAACCTGCACTGCGCCTGGATGGCGCACTGCTGCTGCGGCAGCTTCACGCGCTTGGCCAGGTGGGCGCGGACCCTTACCAGGGCGGCCGCACGCGCATCGCGCTCACTGATGCAGACAAGGCCGGGCGGGACATGCTGGTGGGCTGGATGAAGGCCCTAGACCTGCACGTGCAGGTGGACCGCATTGGCAACATCTTTGCCACCTTGCCTGGGCGCGGCAAAGGCGCCGGGCAAGCGCCGTTGATGATGGGCTCGCACATCGACACGGTCACCAATGCCGGCGCCCTGGACGGTTGCTACGGCGTGCTGGCGGGCCTTGCGGTACTGCGCGCCTACCGGGTGGCTGGGCGGCTGCCCGAGCGCCCGCTCACCGTCGCGGCGTTCACCAACGAGGAGGGCGTGCGCTACCAACCCGACATGATGGGCTCGCTGGTGCATGCTGGGGGGCTGGCGCTGCAGCAAGCGCTGGACACCAAAGGCAGTGACGGTACTCGCCTTGGCGACGAACTGGCACGCATCGGCTACGCCGGCCAGCTTGAGCCAGGGGCGATCGCTGCACACGAATATGTCGAGCTGCACATCGAGCAAGGCCCGATCCTGGAGGCAGAAGGCGTTCAGATTGGCGTGGTGGAGCGCCTGCAGGGTATTTCGTGGCAGCAGGTGCAGGTCAAGGGCCACGCCAACCACGCCGGCACCACCCCTACCGCATTGCGGCATGATGCCGGGTACGTCGCCTGTGCGGTGGTGGCAGCGCTGCGTGACCTGGCAACGGACTGCCCAACCACGCTGGCAACGGTCGGTTGCATGCAGTTCGAACCCAACGTCATCAATGTCATCCCGCGCAAGGCAACGTTCACGGTCGACCTGCGTGATCCTGACGAAGGCCGCCTGGCGGCTGCTGAAGCGCGCCTTGAACAGCTGCTGGCCGACCTGGCGGAACGCGAGCAGGTCAGCATCAGCAATGAGCGCCTGGCGCGGTTTGCGCCAGTGGTGTTCGACGCAGGCCTGGCGGATGCCATCGAGCAATCAGCGGCCCGCCTGGGCTTGAGCCATCGCCGCATGGTGTCAGGTGCCGGCCATGACGCGCAGATGATCGCCCGCACGGCACCGGCAGCGATGATCTTTGTGCCCAGCCTGGGCGGTATCAGCCATAACCCGCGCGAGCACACCGATGACGCGCTGTTGATCCAGGGCGCCAACGTGCTGCTGGACGTGGTGGTCCAGCGCCTGAGCAGGGCCTGAGCCACGCCTGTGTGGGTATTTCACTGACTGTTGCTATCGCTGGCTTGCCAGCAGGAGCCGTAATGCATGTTCGTTCGTAACCCCAACGCTTGCCGCCAGCCTTACCCACGTGCCCTTCAAGCGGTGATGAGCATCGCCATCGCCCAACAGAGCCGTCACTGGCTGGGCGGGTGGGCTCGCCTGAACCAGAAGCCCACCCCGCTGTACAGCTTGCCCGGCCTAGCCGCCGAACTGGGTGTTGCGCAGGTAGCGGTCAAGGATGAGTCTGTGCGCTCGGAACTGGGCAGCTTCAAGGCACTGGGTGCGCCTATCGCGCTGCTGCGCCTGGTACTGGGTAGCTTCCCCCTGCAACGCATGCACCCGTACGGCGTGCTTGCGGGGCACCATGCTCAGTTGCTCAGCGAGTTTACCGTTGTCAGTGCAACCGATGGCAACCACGGGCGGGCCCTGGCGGCGGCGGCGCAGAGCATAGGTTGCCGCTGTGTGATCGTGCTGCATGCGCAGGTGAGCACCGAGCGTGAACGGGCCATTGCCGCGTACGGTGCCCTGATCGTGCGTATTGCCGGCAATTATGACGCATCGGTGGCACACGCCGCTGCGCTGGCTGCCAGCAACGGCTGGCACGTGGTATCCGACACGTCCTATGAAGGTTACGAGGTGATCCCGCGGGATGTGATGCAGGGCTACGCCACCATTGCTGCAGAAGTCGTCGAAGCCAACGCCGGGCAGCCACCGTTCACCCATGTCTTTCTGCAAGGTGGGGTGGGCGGCCTGGCGGCAGGTGTTGTCAGCTACCTGTGGGAGCTCTCCGCGGAGCACCGTCCGGTGTTCGTGGTGGTTGAGCCCGAACAGGCCGACTGCCTGTACCAGAGCGGGTTGCGCGGTGAACCGGCCAAGGCTACCGGGTCGGTAGACTCGGTGATGGCGGGGCTGGCCTGCGGCGAGACATCACCGCTGGCGTGGCGCTTTTTGCAACCCAGCGTCGATGCCTTCATGACCATCAGTGATGCTGAAGCGATAGCTGCCATGCGCCGCCTGGCAGCCGGCAGTGAAGGTGACATACCGGTGTTGGCGGGTGAGTCCGCCGTGGCCGGGCTGGCAGGCGCCATGCAGTTGCTTGAACAAGCACCCGACGTTGCAGCGGACCTGGCCCTTGGCCCTGAAGCACGCCTGCTTGTGATCAGCACCGAGGGCGCCACAGCCCCGGGTGTGTATGCCGAACTGGTGGGGGAGCGCGCCGAGTCGGTGCTGGCGCGTCAGGCTGCGTGGGCGGCTGCCTGACGCTGGTAAGGTTCAGTGGCCGCCCTTCATCCGCCGGGCGATGAAGTACAGCCCAAGGCCGGCCAGGGCGGTAGCCGCGCCGATGAAACCGGTGCTGGTCCAGCCCATGCCTGCCGTGATGGCCATACCGCCCAGCCAGGGGCCCAGGGCGTTGGCCAGGTTGAATGCCGCGTGGTTCGAGGCAGCGGCAAGGCTTGGCGCCTCGTGGGCGATGTCCATCAGGCGGATCTGTAACGGGGCTGCCAGGGCAATCATGGTGCCCACCAGGCCCACGCCCAGCAGCAGGCTCCACAGGGCGTGTGCAGCGAAGGTAAAGAACAGCAGTACGGCGATGGACCAGGCCAGCACCAGCCCCACCGCCCGGAACTGCAGCCGGTCAAACAGCTTGCCGCCGGCAATGTTGCCGATGATACCGCCCAGCCCGAATGCGGCCAGGCCAAAAGGGATCCACTGCGGGGCTACCCGGGTGACTTCCAGCATGGTGGGTGCCAGGTAGCTGAACACGCAGAACATGCCGGCGAAGCCAATGGACGCGATGGCCAGCGCCATCCACACCTGGGGCAGGGTGAAGGCCTTGAGTTCCTTGCGCGGGTCGCTGCGCACTTCATCGTGCCGCTGGGGGACGAAGCGCCAGACCATGGCGATGGTGCACAGGGCAATTACGCCCACCAGCACGAACGCAGAACGCCAGCCGAAGTATTGGCCCAGGAAGGTGGCGACCGGGTTGCCCAGCAGCATGGCCAGCGTCAGCCCCATCATGACCCGTGCTACGGCCCCCGCCCGCTGATTGCTGGCCACCATGCTCGAAGCGACCACGGCGGCGATGCCGAAATAGGCGCCGTGGGGCAGGCCGCTGACGAAGCGGAAGGCCACCAGGCCACCGAAGGAGGGCGCAAAGGCAGTGGCCAGGTTGCCCAGTGCATACAGGGCCATCAACAGCAGCAGCATGTGCTTGCGCAGCAACTTGGCCCCCAGTATCGCCAGGGTCGGGGCGCCCACCATCACCCCCAATGCGTAGGCACTGATGGCGTGGCCAACCTGGGGCTCGCTTAACTGCAGGTTGCTGGCGATATCGGGCATCAGGCCCATGATCGCGAATTCGCCGGTCCCGATGGCAAAGCTGCCCAGGGCCATGGCGGCTTCCATCCTGGCGACAGTGCCTTTGGTGGGCAGCGGGGATAATTGCTGAACTGACATCGTGGTCCTTAATGCAACAAGCTGAAACGATAAAGTTGAATCTTAGAGAATCGTGGGCCTTGACGTCGAGCGTGTCTAACGGCAGGCCTGGGGTCTGACCGTGTAAAAGGAGGGAAGTGCGTGCAGGAGTACAAATGTGCTCTTGCCGCTCAACGCTCCAGGTATTGGCTTTGCGCGGCAAAGTCGATGAACCGTTTACTGGCCAGCGATAAGTACTCCCCGGCCCGCCAGCACAGGCGAAAGCTCATCTGCTGCGCGGGTTTAAATGGCACCCCGACGATGCCGGGGGTCCGCAGTTGCACCGAGCGCAGCAATGTCGCGACGCCAAGGTTGTCCAGTGCCGCCTGCACCACCAGCGACACAAAGTTGCTTTGCAGGGCCACCTGGTAGGTGATCCCATGTTCTGCAAAAAACGCATCCAGCAGTTGGCGCTGTACGAAGGTGCGGTCGAACACCACCATGTCGGTGTTGCGCAGGTCCTCGGCCGTCAGGCTGTCTTTACTGGCGTATGGGTGGTCCGGGTGCATGCAGGCCAGCATCTCGTCGCTGCCCAGCAGGATCGACTGTTTGTCAGGGGGTACTCGCCTGGATTCAAGCAAGGCCAGGTCGATGTCACGTTGCTCCAGGCGCTGGCCAATGTCCTCGGCGCTGCCCTCGAACACGGTCATGGCAATGCCGGGGTAGAGGCGGCGAAAGGCGTTCATCAGGCCGGGCACATAGTGCAGGCCGAACATCGGCGGGATGCCCAGGCGCACTTCACCGCGCTTGAGGTCGGCCATGTCGCGCAGTTCCTGGCGGGCCACGTCCATCTCCCGCAGGGCCGATGCAATGCGCGGCAGAAACTGCTCGCCCTCAGCCGTAAGCACCACTTTGCGGGTGGTGCGGTTGAACAGGCTGACGCCCAGTTCCTCTTCCAGGCGCGTCACCGCCATGCTCAATGCTGGCTGGGCGATGTGCAGGTGCTGGGCGGCTTTGGTGAAGCTGCCCTGGCGTACGATTTCGACGCAGCAGCGCAGTGCTTTGAGGTTCATCGGCGGGGTTTACCATTCATAACGTTTTGTGATGCTGAGCATCATAACAATATATTTAATATTATTAACGCGAAGGCCTACGATGCGCGGCACTGAGACATCCTGCAACATCTCAGTCACGCCGCTTTAACAAGCCGCAATTCCTCCAAGATTTCGAGGTAGTACCCTAAATGGCCAAGGCCGCCGATGTCGTTGTGCAATGTCTGGAAAACGAAGGTGTCGAGTACGTATTCGGCATCCCTGGTGAGGAAAACCTCGACCTGCTCGAATCCCTGCGCAAGTCGAAGATCAAGCTGGTACTGACCCGCCACGAGCAGTCCGCAGGCTTCATGGCGGCCACCTATGGCCGCCTGACCGGCAAGACCGGCGTCAGCCTGTCTACCCTCGGCCCCGGTGCTACCAACCTGGTCACCGCCAGTGCCTATGCCTATCTGGGCGGCATGCCGATGATGATGATCACCGGCCAGAAGCCGATCAAGAAGTCCAAGCAGGGCCGTTTCCAGATCATCGACGTGTGCGGCATGATGGACCCCATCACCAAGTACACCCACCAGTTCGCCTCGGCTGACAACATCCCGGCGCGCATGCGTGAAGCCTTCCGCCTGGCAGAAGAAGAAAAGCCCGGTGCCGTGCACCTGGAGCTGCCGGAAGACATCGCCGCCGAGCAGACCGACAGCCTGCCGATTCCCCCCAGCCTGCACCGTCGTCCGCTGGCTGAGCACAAGGCCATCGAGGCAGCCGTGCAGAAGCTGCAGAACGCCCGCAACCCGATCCTGGTGATCGGCGCCGGCGCCAACCGCAAGATGACCGCCAAGGTCTTGAAGCAGCTGATCGACAAGACCGGTATCCCGTTCATCACCACGCAGATGGGCAAAGGGGTGGTGGACGAGCGTCACCCACGCTTCCTGGGCAACGCCGCGTTGTCTTCGGGTGATTTCGTGCACCGCGCCGTCGAAGCAGCCGACCTGATCGTCAACATCGGCCACGACGTAATCGAGAAGCCGCCGTTCTTCATGGTGCGCGGCGGCACCGAGGTTATTCACATCAACTTCCGTTCTGCTGAAGTGGATGCGGTGTACTTCCCGCAGGTGGAAGTGATCGGCGATATCGCCAACGCCGTGTGGCAGATTGGCGAGGCCCTGACCGACACCAGCCACTGGGACTTCACGCGCCTGATGGCCATTCGCGAGGCCAACGAAGCGCAGACCGCCGAAGGTGCCGACGATGACCGCTTCCCGGTCTACCCGCAGCGCCTGGTGGCCGACATCCGTCGCGTGCTGCCGTCCGAAGGCATCGTGGCCTTGGACAACGGTATCTACAAGATCTGGTTTGCCCGCAACTACAAGGCCCACAAGCCTAACACCGTGCTGCTGGACAACGCCCTGGCGACCATGGGCGCCGGCCTGCCTTCGGCCATGGCGGCGCACCTGGTGTACCCGGACCGCCCGGTGATTTCGGTGTGTGGCGACGGTGGCTTCATGATGAACAGCCAGGAGCTGGAAACTGCCGTACGCCTGGGCATGCACGTGACCGTGGTGATTCTGCGCGATGACGGCTACGGCATGATCCGCTGGAAGCAGGCGAACATGGGCTTCACCGATTTCGGCCTGGACTACGGCAACCCGGACTTCGTGAAGTATGCCGAGGCCTACGGTGCCAATGGCCACCGTGTGGAAAGCGCTGAAGGTTTGCTGCCGTTACTGGAGCACTGCATCAAGACCCCAGGCGTGCATGTGATCGACTGCCCGGTCGACTACAGCGAGAACGACCGCATTCTCAACAGCGAGCTGCGCGAGCGCGCATTGGCTATCTGAGATTAAGGTGGCGGGCGAACGCGACCCGCCGCCTGCCTCTTTCCGGGTGCTCTGCGCCCGGGTTGCCAGCTAGATCTGTTCTCATGAAGTTCACATAACCTATTGATTTACGGAGACTCTGTGGGAGCGGCTTCAGCCGCGAACACCGGCGAAGCCGGTGCCATGTATCGCGCTGACTGCTTCGCGGGTGAACCCGCTCCCACAGGGTTACTGTGGCTTCAACAAGCTCTGCAGATTTGCCAGGATGGTGCTGGTGTCATAGGGCTTGCGTGTGACCGGGATGTGCTTCAGGTGCGCGGGGATGCTGATGCCGTCGCCGTAACCGGTGGCGAACAGGAAGGGTATCCCACGGCGCGTGAGCTCATCAGCCACGGAAATCGACGTGCTCCGCCCCAGATTCACATCCAGAATGGCTGCATCCGGCTGGCGCACCGTCAGCAACTGCATGGCTTCGTGCTCGGAACTCGCCGTCATCACGCAATCCACACCCGCGTCGGTCAAAATCTGCTCCAGGCCCACGGCAATCACCAGCTGATCCTCCAGAATCAGCACGTTCAAACCTGCCCGAGCCGCAAAGCGCTCCCCGGACGATGCCGCCGTTGTGCCGGCTGTCGCCGCAGCCTCCGCCTCGCCAAGCGCCAGGTGTTTATCAGGGATGGTGAAACAACCACGCAGCCCCTCCGGGCAATACTCGACCTGGCTGGTGCCACCCAGGTCGAAGGGGATGCTGCGGCTGATCAGCACCGAGCCAAAACCATTGCGGCTGGGCGCGCGCACGGGCGGGCCGCCGCGTTCCTGCCACTCGATGGTGCAGGCACCTACTTCATCCAGTGACCAGCTGATCGACAGGGTGCCGCCCGGGCGCGACAACGCCCCGTACTTGGCCGCGTTGGTGGCAAGTTCATGCAGGACCAACGCCATCACCGAATAGGCCCGTGCATCGAGGATCACATTCGGCCCCTGCAGCTCGATCACCCCACTGGCGGTGCGGTAGGGCGACAGCTCCGCGTCCAACAGCGCCGCCAGCCGCCCACCGCCGTCGCCGCGCACCACCTGGTCGTGCGCCAGCGCCAGTGCCTGGATCCGCCCCTGCAGTGTGGCCACATAACCCTGTAGCGTCTGGCTTTCGGAGGTGGGGTGGGCGACCAGCGCGCCAATCAGCGACAGGATGTTCTTGACCCTGTGGTTCAGTTCTTCGTTGAGAATGCGCTGGCGCACCTCTGCCTTGGAACGCTCGCTCGCCAGCAACTCGCTGTTGTGCAGCACGACTTCGACGATGGCAGTGCGGATGGCATCGCCGAACTGACGGTCCTGCTCCGTCCAGGGCAATGACTGCTGGTGGACCGTTTCTTTCCAGATGGCAAAGCTTTTGCGTGGCGTCAGGCGGTCACCCAAAGCGCCGCTGATGTAGGTTTTATTGGGGTCGCCCGCCCAGTCGAGGGTTTCCACTACCTCCTTGCGGAAGAAGATGATGTAGTCCCGCGGGCGCTGCGATATAGGCAGTATCAGCACCCCGGACACCTCGGTGAAGTACGCCTGGGCTGCCGGGTGAGCCGTTGCCAGGCGATGGGATGCCCAGGTTCTGCCTTCGGTGATGCCGTCGGCAAACCGCAACAATTCGGGTAGCGCGGTTTTTGGCGGCACCGTGCCGGAGGACGACCAGCGCCCCTGCAACGACAGGCCAATGCCATCGCACGGTATCAGCGCCATCAGGCGCGGCAGACGCCCCTGGAAGAACATGTCCATATCGGCGGCATGGTTGGCATCGCGCAGCATTACGTCGAGGGTTTCGTGCACCTGCACGGCGGCTTCGAGTTTTTGCCGGCTGTGCAGGGTCTCGATGTGCAGCGAGAAGAACTCACCGAACATCTCCGCTGCCACGCGTTGACCCATGTTCAACGTGCGCGGCGAATAGTGATGACAGGCAATCAGCCCCCACAGCTCACCTTTGACGATGACAGAAATCGACATTGAGGCGCCCACACCCATGTTGTGCAGGTACTCGCAGTGCACGGGGGAGACGCTGCGCAGGTGCGCGTAGGAAAGGTCCAGCGGCTCACCTGAAGCGTCGACCACAGGTTCGATGGCGACTGGCTCGAAGCCTACATCCGGGATGACCCTGATCAGATTGCGCAGGTACAGCGAGCGTGCCTGGGGTGGAATATCGGAAGCCGGAAAGTACTGCCCCAGAAAGCTCTCCAGAATGCTGCGCTTGGCTTCGGCGATGACCTTGCCGGCACCGTCACTGTCCAGTTGGTAGATCATCACCCGGTCATAGCCCAGCACCGCCCGCACAAAGCGCGCCGCGTCACGGAACAGGCGGTTGGTTTTGTCGATTTCCCGCAGCTCGGCAATCAGGGTGCGGGCCAGCTCGACGGGTTCGGCGCCACTTTGGCCGGCCAGCTCGAACTCCAGCAGCGCATTGCCCTTGTACAGGTGGGCGGTCACGTCCACAGCCACGCCGTTGGGCAGCACCTCTGCGAAGCGAAGCGCAGGGCGGGAGCCTTCGCGCAGGCGTGCCAGGGCATTGCGCAGGGTATGAGCAAGTTCGGCACCGAGGACGGCGTCCAGCTTCTGGCCATTGATGGCACCCTCTACCCCCAGCAGTTGCGGGGCGTTCAGCGAATGACGCAGGAGGGTTGTTGCGGACGCGTCGCAGGTCAGCAGGCAGCCATGGGGCTGGATGCTGCCTGGAATCTGGATGGGCTCGTGGTCGCAGTTGCTCAGGTTTACCAGTGGGTCGGAGGTCATTAGCCAGGCCTGTGAAAAATGTAAAGGCTGCCCGCTGGGCCGCCTTGGTCAGCCTAGCAGGCCGGCTGGCCCGGGCATAGCTGGCGGTTGCAGGGCTAGCGGTTTTTTTGACGGTCAGCTGTTTGAATGGACGGTTGGCTTGTCTGAACACGGGGTTCGGTGGTCTCATGCCGCCCACTGCTCAACGGGTAACCCTAATGAACCGACCGCTTTTCATTGCCATGGACGGGCCCAAAGGCACCGGCAAGACCACATTGCTGGAAGCCGTGACCCAAGCGCTGAGGGCTGGCGGCAGAAAAGTGATCAGGCTCTGTGAGCGCAAGTGCGACCCGGCACGGAGCGACACCATGGCCTTGGTCAATCAGCTTGCCCGGCAACCCGGCGCCGAGCTGGAGCTGCGCGTGTGCGAGCGCCTGGCGCACAGCCGGGCCTGGATCACCCGGCACGTCCTGCCCCGGCAACCCCAAGACAGCATCATCCTGATTGACCGCTGGTACCCGTCTGATGCAGCGTTTCGCCGAACCCTGCCGTTCAGCCAGATTCTGCAGCTGAACCGGCAATACGGTGTGCAGGTACCCGACCTGCACATCGCCGTGGTCACGGCCCCGCAGGTTTCCTGGGCCAGGGCTGCCTCACGCACCCGTGGGCTGCGCAGCACCGTGATCCATACTTTGGAGGAGCAGGCCGCGTGCACGGCCGCGTTCACGCGCGCCGCTCAAGAGCATGGCTGGCTGCTGTGCCACAACGACGGGCCCATCGATTTAGCTGTGGCGCAAATCGTGGCTGCAGTCGAGCGCGTACACAGCGAGCGCTAGCGCATCGATTAAGGGTTAGAACCCCTCAAGCACAATCTTGCCCCGCGCCTTGCCGCTTTCGATCACCGCGTGAGCGCGTTTCAAGTTGGCCGCATTGATCTTGCCAAAATGCTCGCCCAAGGTGGTCTTCAGCACCCCGTCATCGACCAGTTGCGCGACACGGCACAGCAATTGGTGCTGCTTGATCATGTCGTCGGTCTGGTATAGCGAACGGGTGAACATCAATTCCCAGTGCAGCGACAACGACTTACGCTTGAGCGGCATCACATCCAGCTGTGCCGGGTCATCGATCAGGGCCAGTTGACCCTGAGGGCGCAGTACCTCTACCAACTGCTCCAGATAGGTGTCGGTGTGGGTCAGGCTGATCACGTGGTCGATGGGCTCCAACCCCAGTTCGCGCAACTGCGGCGCCACCGGCGCGCTGTGGTCGATCACATGGTGTGCGCCAAGGTCCTTGATCCATTGCCGGGTTTGCGGGCGTGAGGCCGTGCCGATTACGGTAAGTTGGGTCAGGCGCCTGGCCAGTTGCACCAGTATCGAACCTACGCCACCGCCGGCGCCAATCACCAGCAGGCGCTGGCCCTGGCCGCCTTGCTCTTCGACGCGCAGGCGGTCGAACAGCAGTTCCCAGGCGGTGATGGCGGTCAAGGGCAGGGCGGCGGCCTCCGCTACGTTCAGGCTGTGCGGCTTGGCGCCAACGATGCGCTCGTCGACCACGTGAAGCTCGCTGTAGCAGCCCGCGCGATCAATGGCACCGGCGTAGAACACCTCATCGCCCGGCTTGAACAATGAAGCATCAGCGCCCACCTCGCGCACCACGCCAACGGCGTCCCAGCCCAGCACCTGCGGCGTGTCGCCACCACGGCTGGCCCTGATCTTGGTGTCGACCGGGTTCACCGCGATCGCTTTCACTTCTACCAACAGGTCACGGGCGCCTGGCGTTGGGATGGGCAGGTCTGCGTCATACAGCGATTGCGCATGCTCGATCGGTAGACCGGGTTGCGAGTAAACGACAGATTTCATGGGGCTGGCCTTGAGCAGATAGGAAAGAGAGTCAGGGTATTCCTGTCGCTGAAAGAGAAAAATAGCCTTGAAGCATTAAGACTTTGTCTTTGGCAGTGAAAGTCGGTCGCGGGCCAGCAGCCGGGCGGCGTCTACCGCGAAATAGCTCAATATTGCGCTGCAGCCAGCACGCTTGAAGGCCAGCAGGGCTTCCAGCACCGCGCGTTCCGGGTCCAGCCAGCCATTGTCGATGGCGCCTTTGATCATGGAATACTCGCCGCTGACCTGGTACGCCAATGTGGGCACGCCAAAGGTGGTGTTTACCCGGTGGATGATGTCGAGATAGGGCATGCCCGGCTTGACCATCACCATATCGGCACCTTCCTGCAGGTCCAGGGCCACCTCTCTGAGCGCCTCGTCACTGTTGGCCGGGTCCATCTGGTAGGTACGCTTGTCGCCACGCAGCGCCTGTGCACTGCCCAGCGCGTGCCTGAAGGGGCCATAGAAGGCCGAGGCGTATTTGGCTGCGTAGGCGATAAGCCGTACGTGCTGCAAGCCGGCATGGTCCAGCGCAGCCCTGAGCACGCCAATGCGTCCATCCATCATGTCGGAGGGGGCCAAGGTATCGAAGCCAGCCTCGGCTAACACAACCGCCTGTTTTGCCAACAGCTCCACGCTGGGGTCATTCGCCACCGTGCCACCGCGTATTACACCGTCATGCCCATGGTCGGTATAGGGGTCGAGCGCGACATCGCCGATCAGGCCTAGGGCAGGGAACGCGGCCTTGAGCAACCTGGCTGCCCGGCACATCAGGTTGTCGGGGTTCAACGCCTGTGTGCCCTCGGCATCCTTGTGTTCGCTTGCCAGGCAAGGAAACAGCGCAATGGCCGGTATGCCCAGCGCAACCGCCGCCCCGGCATGGTCGACCAACTGGTCCAGTGACACCCGCCACTGCCCAGGCATGGTCGCAATGGGCTCCCGTTTGCCTACCCCGTCCATGACGAATATGGGCCAGATGAGGCCGTCTGCCGACAGCGCGTGTTCGGCCACCACGCGCCGTGTCCAGTCATCTGCACGGGTGCGGCGCAGGCGCACAGCCGGGTACCGGCCGGGTAGGTAAGGGCTGTTCATGGTGACCCCTCACGCTTCGATCGACGAATGATGCCCAGTGATAAGCCATTGTTCATCAAGGCGTTCGAAGGTGAACAGAAAGCGCGCCGGTACGGTGCGCTGCTCGCCACCGTCCCGGTAGACGAACGTGTAAAGCCCACCCACCACCACGGTGCCCAACTTGCGGCTGACACGTTTTTTGAACACCTGGATGTCGCACACCAGGCCATCGTTGGCCAGGAAGTTCTCGAAGTAATTACGGCGGCTGTCGTCGCAGTCGCGTACCAGGTTGGACAGGGTAGGGACCAGGATCGCGTCGGCAGCATACAGCGCCAGCACCTTGTCCACTTCACGTGTGGCCACGGTTTCGGCCCACCTGTACAGGGCTGCCTTGGCGCCTGCCAGGCAGGCCATCTCTGTGTCGGCATAGGGTGCCTGGGTGGCAGGTGATGGGGGGTACTGGCTCATGAAGGCTTACCTTTTTTATGGCTGACACGAGGGAAGGGAGGCTGAAAAGACAAAAACATATGTTATGTTATAACACATGCATTTTACTCAGGTCCCAGTCTATGTTCACTACCCTCGAGCACGCACGAGCGGGCGGCCGCTTTCCCCTGGCCGATGTCATCGGCCATATGCCCTGGAACGACCAGGGGCTGGTGCCTGCCGTCGCCGTGCAACACGACACTGGCGAGGTACTGATGCTGGCGTGGATGAACCGCGCCGCCCTGCATGAGACCTTGCACACCCGCCGTACCTGCTACTGGTCCCGTTCGCGTCAGGGCCTTTGGCGCAAAGGCCTGACCTCTGGCAGCGTCCAGCACGTAAAAGAGGTGCGCCTGGATTGCGACGGGGACGCCTTGCTGCTGCTGGTCGACCAGGTTGCGGGGGCTTGCCATACCGGTCGACGCAGCTGTTTCTACAACGTCATCGAAGGTGATGAGGTGGTGGTGCAGGGCAACCCGGCGGTGTCGGTGCCATGAGCAGCGTTCTTATCCGTAACGCCCGGGCGGTCAACGAAGGGGCAGTGTTCGACGCTGATGTCTTCGTGGCTCATGGCCGAATTGAAAAGATCGCCTCCAGCATCAGCAACGGCTCGGCCGAGGTGGAAATCGACGCCGAAGGGCGCTGGCTCATCCCCGGTATGATCGATGACCAGGTGCACTTTCGTGAGCCGGGTGCCAGCCACAAGGCGACCATCGCCAGCGAATCCCGAGCCGCCGTGGCGGGCGGTATCACCAGCTTCATGGACATGCCCAACACCAACCCGCCCACGCTCACCCTCACCGCACTGGAGGACAAGAAGCGCCGGGCGGCGGCCTCATCGATGGCCAACTACGGCTTCCACTTTGGCGTGAGCAACGACAACCTCGACACCGTGGCTGCGCTGGACCCACGCCAGGTGGCAGGCGTGAAGGTATTCATGGGGGCATCCACGGGCAACATGCTGGTGGATGACCCCAAGGTGCTTGAGCGGCTCTTCGCGCAGGTGCCTACAGTGCTGCTGGCGCATTGCGAGCACACGCCCTCGATTCTGGCGAACGAGGCGCGTTACCGCGAGCGCTTCGGCGACCATGTGCCGTCCGCGATGCACCCGCTGATACGCGACGCCCAGGCGTGCTGGCGCTCGTCCAGCCTGGCTGTGGAGCTTGCCAACACCCACGGCACACGGCTGCATGTGCTGCACCTGACTACCGTACGGGAGCTGGCGCTGTTCGAGCCTGGCCCGGTGCGCAACAAGCTGATCACCGCCGAGGTCTGCGCGCACCACCTGCTGTTCGATGACAGCGACTACGCCGCCTTGGGCCACCTGATCAAGTGCAACCCGGCCATCAAGGCCCGCGAAGACAGGGATGCCTTGCGCCGGGCATTGCTCGACGACCGCATCGATGTGATAGGTACCGACCACGCACCCCACACCTGGGCTGAGAAGCAACGCCCCTATGCGTCGGCACCCTCCGGGTTGCCCCTGGTGCAGCACGCCTTGCCGGCCCTGTTCGAGCTGGTGGAGGAAGGCCTGTTACCCCTCACACAGTTGGTGCGCAAGACCAGCCACGCGGTGGCCGACCTGTTCGGCATCCAGCATCGCGGCTACCTGCGCGAAGGCTACTGGGCGGACCTTGCACTGGTCGAACGGCTGGCCGTGCCACGCCCGGTTCGCCTCGACCCTGTCCTTGCCCACTGCCAATGGACGCCGTTCGAACACCACAGCCTGCGCCACCGGGTTACCACCACCCTGGTGTCCGGCCAACTGGCCTGGCATGAGCAGCGCCTGCACGGCAGCTGTCAGGGCCTGCCATTGGCCTTCGCTGCCTCGCGTCGCTGACCTCACTACACGCAGAATCAAGAGATAACACCATGACGGAACAAGAACTGCTGGGCATGCCTGCCGAGGCCTACATGGACGCCGCCCAACTGGCGTTTTTCCGCGACCTGCTGCTCGCCCAGCGTACCGATTTGCAACAGCGCATCGACCACGAGTTCGAACAGATGCGTGACTACGAGCCCAGCAGCGACCCTTCCGACCTGGGCACTGTGGAGGAGCAACGGCAGTGGCAGCTGCGCCTGCTGGAGCGGGAGAAAAAGCTGCTGGACAAGATCGACGAATCGCTTGAGCGCATTGCACGCGGGGAGTACGGCTGGTGCAAGGACACCGGCGAGCCTATCGGGCTGCGCCGCATGCTGTTGCGGCCCACGGCCACACTTAGCATCGAAGCCAAGGAACGGCAGGAGAGAAAGGAGCGCCACCTGCGTGACGATTGAACGGCCCTGGCGTGCCTGAGGGCAGTGGCCAGGGCAGGGCGCGGTTATTTGCCGGTGAACGCCGCGAAGCGCTTGTTGAAGCCAGCAACGCGGCCTTCGGTCTTGGCCTTGCGTTCCTGCCCGGTATAGACGGGGTGGGAGGCACTGGAGATGTCGAGTGTCACGTACGGGTAGGTCACGCCGTCGCTGTGGGTGTGCGTCTTGTCGGTATCGATGGTTGAACCGACCAGCCAGAAGGCATTCGCAGAGACGTCATGGAACAGCACAGGGCGGTAGTTGGGGTGGATGCCAGGCTTCATGAGTAAGGTCCTTGAAATGATATAAAGTATCAATATAGATGATATTCACTCTCATTCCAAGGTCGGCACTCTCAGTTCGCCAGTTTCAACGCAGGGCCGAATGCAGCAGACCTGGCGTCAGCCTCTTTGATGTATTCCAGCAGCCGCTCGCAAGCCGGGCTCAGCCGCTGCTCGCGCCGCTGGATGACTGCATAGCGGGCAAACGGGCGCAACCCCTCTTCCAGTTGATCCAGGGGTTGAACGCCGAGCGCGGCCATTTCCGCTTCAAAGCCGGCCACGTGCGTGAGCCCGATCAGATCGCTGCTTGCCACCACCCGCAGCAGCCCGTTGGCAGTATCGCTTTCCAAGGCTACCGCTGGGGGCTGAACCCCCAGTACCCGGGCCATGTGGCCGAACACCGGGCGTGCACCGGCTGGTAGCGCGACCGGGAAGCTGAACAACCGCGCGGCTGTCAGTCGGCCAGGCTGTTGCAACAGTGGGTGGCCCGCCCTGCAAACCAGTGCCATGCGTTGGGGGTGCAATGGGGTTACTTCGTACTGCTCATCCAGCGTGAAGGGTTCCGAGGCCGTGATGAGAAAATCCAGCGTGTCACGCTTCAGCCCACGCACCAGTCCTTGCCAGTGCGCCACCTCAAGGCGTACCTGCATGCGCGGGTAATCGCCCAAGAAACGCGAAATAGCGGGTGGCACAAGCAGTTCGCTGGCAAACGGTGCGCAGCCCACACGGATTTCGGCGGCCTCCAGCCCAGCCCCGTCGTGCAGTTCGCGGGTGAGGCGCGACATGCCCTCCAGCACGCTGCGGGCATGCTCAAGCACCCGCTCGCCCTGTACCGTAGGCTGAAAGTTGCGGCCGGAGTGGCGATCGACCAATTGGCAACCCAGCGCCTCTTCAAGGCCGCGAATGCTACGGCTGAAAGCTGGCTGGGTGATGTTGCAGGCTTC
Source organism: Pseudomonas sp. S32 (assembly GCF_016648095.1). NCBI lineage: Bacteria > Pseudomonadati > Pseudomonadota > Gammaproteobacteria > Pseudomonadales > Pseudomonadaceae > Pseudomonas > Pseudomonas sp. S32. Next base: position 19,237 of record NZ_JACVVF010000005.1, on the reverse strand, counting down.
GGACGCCCGCACGAAACTGCGGTGTTCGATGAGGGCGACAAAATGGCTGAGCTGTTTGAAGTTCATGGCGCGGTCGACGGTAAGGAAGGCGCCGGCACTAAACATGCCGGCGCTTGGGACGACCAGAATAAGGAAATTATTTATTCCTAAATAGAATCAATATTCATATTCTTATGCGCCTATATTTACTGCCTGCCACCTGATTGTTTTTGCTCAGAAGTCGACTGACGCGCTCAGGGACAAGGTGCGTGGCGCACCCAGTACCAGGTAGTTGGAACCCGGGTAGCCACCGGCCGACGCCCAATAATCACGCCCGGCAACGTTATCCAGGCGTGCACGCAGGGTCACGTCCTTGTCGTCCACCTTGAAACCGTAACGCGCACCCAGGTCCAGACGGGTCCAGGACGGGATTTCCAGGCTGTTGGCGTTGTTCACGTACTGGCGGCTGGTATAAATCACCCGGCTGGTCAAGGTCAGCCCATTCACGCCAGGTACGTCCCATTCACCACCCACGTTAGCCTGGGTTCTGGGCACGCCAATGGGTTCGTTGCCATCATTCTGGCCGTTCTGGGTCTTGGTCAGTTCAGCGTCCAGCAGCGTCACACCCCCCAGCAACCGCACCCCAGGGGTTGGTTCGCCGAACAGCGAGAGCTCGATACCGCGGTTGCGCTGTTCGCCACCGTCCTTGAATACCTGGTTCTCGACAATACCCACCGGCTTGCGGGTCTCGAACACGGCCAGGCTACCGCCCAAACCGCCGCCGTCGTATTTCACGCCGAGCTCAGTCTGTTTGGCCACATAGGGTGCCAGGGAGGCGCCGGCGTTGAGGACGGGAGCCTTCGAGCCGTCGGGCAGGGTAGTGGTGGCACCCGCCGTGTCGCCCTTGGTCAGGCCTTCGATGTAGTTGGCGTACACGGAGAACTGCTCATTGAGCTGATACACCACACCGGCTACAGGGGTGGTCTCGTAGCGGTTGTACTGGGACGTTTTGTCACCGGAGTTGTAGTCGTAACCGGTCACGTCCAGGCCCTGGCGGCGTGCGCCGAGGGTAACGAGTAACTGGTCATCGAAAAAGCCGAGTGTGTCGGCGATGGCAAGGCTCTGGGTGTGGGTGCGCGAGGTGATGTGTGGGTCGGACATCGAGCCGCTGAAACTGGTGTTGCCTGGCTTGGCCACGGTGAAGGGGTCGTACAGGTCATTGGCAAACCCGGTAAAGTTGCCAGCCCAGGCATTGCGGTCCTTGGTGTCGTACATTGCGCCGGATACCACCCACTGATGCGACACGGGGCCGGTCTGCAGGCTGTAACGCATGCCCACCTCACCGGTGGTTACGGTTTCTTCCCGGTAATTGTCAAAGCGCGTGGAGCGTGTCACGCCGTTTGCATCGGACGACGGGTTGGCCAGCACGTTTTTCTCTTCGCCCTTGCGCATGCCCACCGCCGCCCAGGTGGTGAGCGCGTCGGACAGGTCGTACTCGGCGCGGAAGGTCCCGAACGTCTGTTTTTCTTTGGAATAGGTCCAGGGTTGCCCGTAGTTCTTGTCGGCATCCGGTGGGCTGGGCACCCGGCCTGTGGGGGTGACGCTGGGCAGCGGGTTGTCGATGAAGTGGTACTGGTTGCCAAGGTCCGCCGACAGGCGCAAGCGCTCACCCTGGTAATCCAGGCCCAGGGCGAACATGTCCAGCGAGCGGTCCTGGTCCTGCACCGCCGTTTCACCGCCGCGTTTGGCCACGTTCACGCGTACGCCAAAGCGGTCCTCTTCACCGAAGCGCCGGGCCACGTCGGCGGCCACCGTGCCGAACCCGCGGTTTTCCGCGCCCACGGTCAGCCGGGTGAGCGGGGTATTTGGTGCGCGTTTGGGCAGAATATTGATAGCCCCGCCAATGCCCGTGCCGCCCGGGGCTGCGCCGTTTAGGAACGCGCTGGCACCACGGAACACTTCAACCCGCTCGATGAATTCCGAGGCCACGTATTGCCGAGGCAGCAGCCCGTACAGCCCGTTGTAGGCGATGTCATCGGAGTACAGCGGGAAGCCGCGCATCATGTACAGCTCCTGGAAGTTGCCGAACCCCCTGGCGATGCGCACAGAAGGGTCGTTTTGCAGGATATCCGCGACGCTGTGGGCCTGCTGGTCCTGGATCAGCTGGTTGGTGTAGGAGGTGGAGGTGAACGGCGTCTCCATGTAGTCCTTGTTGCCCAGAATACCCACCCGCCCACCGCGGGCCACCTGGCCACCCTCGTACTCAGGCACAAGGCCGTCCCTGGATGCGTCTGCACTGGCCGATACCGCTGTCTCGTCCAGCTCCAGTACCGCCCCCTGTGCCCCCTTGGCGCTGGCCGGTTGCGTAGTGGGTACGGGGATTTCCAGGCTCTGCTGTGCCAAGGCCATGGGGGATGCAACGCTCGCAACAAGCCCAAGGGGCAGCCAGACAGCGCGCAACGCGCATTTGCGCGGGAAGTTGGGGACGTACATGAGTCGACCTGCTTGAGGAAAAGGGGATGGCGGGATCCAGCCTGGCGGCGGAGAACTGCATGATAGCGATTGCGAATCATTACTGCTTAGATTTTATGTAACGGCGCGAATGGCCGTTTGCAAGCGCAGGCACGTCATCAGAAGGGATCGGGAAGGGCAGGCAGGTCAAATCGCGGGCAAAAGAAAGCCCGCTGCTAGGCGGGCAAGGTCTATCACACGTAGGGATAGCTTCAGGATCGCGCAGAGGGGGTGAAAATTAAGTGAAAGGAACGTCTTGGGTTTGTTTATTTTTGCGGTAGCAGGCAGGCCCTCAGTGCACCCGCCTAGTGCGCATGTACTAGATAGCCCTTTGCCAACCAACGACCGTGCAACGCTTGCAGTTTTTCACTAATGGCAAAGGAATGGCTCATGATGCGCTCTCCAACATGGCGATTGCTGCCGCTAGCACTGCTGTGCAACGCCCTCTCGGCCCAGGCAAGTGATGTGCTGATGGGCGACTACTGGGTGGTCCACTATCAGGGCGGTCTGGGCAAGCAACAGGTGTTCCTCGCCGATGGCGACCCAAAGAATATCTTTGCCCGCCCGGGTGGTGCACAGTCGTTGGGGGTGTACCGGCTTTACGAAGAGCCCGGCAAACCTAACTTCACGGCCTATGACGTTGAAATCGACTGCAAGAAGAATCGTGCACGCGTGATGGGCGCGCAGGACTTCAGCAGTGTGTCCAATCAATTTCGCAAGGCCAAGTTCAATGCCCAGTGGCAAACCAAACCTGAGCCTTGGGTGGCGCAAAGCCGCGATTTTGTTTGTAAGCCAGGCGAACGCCCAGCGAAGAAAATGGAGCGCCTGGGTGTGATGTCTGCATCGCAAATGACCAAGGCGGGCCCTCAACTGTTCGAGATCCTCAACCGTGAATCGCTCAAGGTCGAGCTGATCAAGCAGATAGACGAAGCCTTTGCACAGATGCCTGCCAAGTAAGCCGGCTTTCAGGGAGAAATAACCTAATGCACCGATTGTTCATGCTGTGCCTAGGCGCGGCCTTGCTCAGCGGCTGTTCTTCACTGGAGGCCACCAGTGCCTGGAAAGGCCGGCCTGTTGGCGAATTGATCGACCATTTCGGCGTGCCGCGGGTGATCATGATTGCGCCGGACCAGGACCTGGTGGTGCTCAGATACGTGCGAGACACCGACTACATCACCCGCGAGGCGGCAGGCACGTACACCGGGCCAATGAACGGGCAACTGGTACACCAGGAATACTGGGAAGACGTGCGGCATTCAGGCAGCTGCGAAATCAATGTATTCGTGAACCGGGCGCACATCGTCGAGAAGGTCAGGGCCAATGGCCGGTGCGCGGTTGTGCAGATGGCACCGAATACGTAGCCAGGCATGCTGACACGCCTTTGCCAATTAGCTCGGTCTACTGCCGGGCAATGGCGCCGACGACAAAACCAGCGCCTGCAGCCGCGCTTTGTCTTCCTCCAGCGGTAGCGCGCGTTCAGCGCGCTTGACCAGCAGGGCGGCATGCATGGCGCAGGCCTGCCCAAACTTGTCTGCGTCAATAGCCGCCAAGCTGGCGAGTGCCTTGATAAAGCGGATATCGATTTCAAGCAGGCCCGCTCCGTCGCGCGCGATCAGCGTGAAAAAGTCATCGAACATGTCATCCACACTCAGCGCACGCACGTATACATCCCTGCATGGGTGTTTGGCTTCCTGCTCGGGCGCCTGTTGAGCCCACTGGGTGAAACAGCGTACCCCCCGGCCTATCACGTCTATCACGGTGCCTGAGTCGTTGGTGGCGGGTGACAACGCGCGCGATGCGATCTCTGCCAGCACCGACAGCCCGAAGCGTGGGTCTTGCTCATAAGTGCGGCGCAAGCCGATGGTGAGCGCGGCCAGTACCGCAGTTTGTAACTCAGCGCTGACCTCCTGGCTCCCTTTGCCCACGATGTGCGCAACCACAGCACCCAGGTGCAGGAAACTGCCTGGCAGCACTTCCAGGTAAATGGCCACACCATGCTGTTTGGCCGCAAGCGCCAGGGCATTCACATCCACGTGCTGGACGTAGCCGGTGCCAGTACTCACGAGGGTGCTGGCATGGGCGGGCAGGGCAAAGTCGCGGGGGTAGGCTTCGCCGCCCAGAAACGGCCAGCGCGCCCGGTTTTCCAGCGCCGTGATGGTGGCGACCTCCACACGGTCGATGGTTTCACCGACGCGGCCGAGCTTGGACAGGTGATCGATCCAGCGCAGCAGCGTGTACACGATCAGAATCACCATCACGAGGGTGACCGCAAACAGCACCACCCGGCCCTGCGCGCCATAGGCACCAGTGCTCAAGGCAATGATGCCCACCAGGCTGAACAGGAACGAGCCGATGAACGTGGCCAACGCATTCTGGGTTGTGGAGTCCTCCATCACCAGGCTGGTGGCCCGCGGGGTCACGCCGCTGCTGGCGGCGCCATAGGCCGACACCATGGTGCTGAGGGAGAACGTGGTCACTGCCAGCATGCTGGAGGCGATGATGCCGAGGATCTTGTCCACCGAATCCGCACCAACCTTGGCCGGCAGCGAGGGCGGTACGAAGTCGCGGAAGGCTATCGCCAGCAAGGCGGTGAGCACACCGATGAAGGAAAACAGGGTGGCGCGAAACCACAGCCGTTTTGTGGTTTGTGCCAGTGCCCAACGCCAGCGAGCGATCATGGGGGTGCCCTTGTTTCGTGATCAACGATTGAGAGACGACAGAACTGCCGCTGTATTGGCCGATTGAGTGGGATCAAGGCGCAATAGTTTCATCACCGTGGGTTGAGAAACGCATCCACCATCGGCATCAGCCATTGAGGCCGGCTTTCATGGGGGGAGTGATCGGCAAAGGCGAGGTTGAGCAGCCGCGCTCCAGGCACTTGGTCTGCAAGTTCCAACGCATTGATGCGGGACACCAGCCGATCTTCGTCACCGCGCACCACCAACAAAGGGGCGGTGATGGCACTGACGCTGGCGCCTGGGTACCCCGCCTCGCTGGTATCGAGCCAAAGTGCTTTGACTGCATCCATCAAATGGGCAAAGTCAGGTTCCGGATTCAATGATTCGTACTGTTCGACTTCTTCTGCAAACAGCCCTCGCCACTTCGCAGCGGTGATGCCTGCATACAACCCACGCGTGGGGTCATCCTGCTTCAACGCCCAGTGGGCACCCAGGGTAACCAGCTTGTCCACTTGAACCTGCTTGGAGGCAGCAATGCGCAGGCCGACGATGCCGCCATCGCTGTGCCCAATGACGCTGACCGATGTAAGCCCCAGATGCTCAATAACGCGCTCTACATCCTGCTGCAAGCGCTGGTAGGTAAGGCCGGCAGTGCCCAACGTGGATTTGCCTTGGCCCCGGCTGTCGATACCGATCAGGCGCCAGTGTTCGGCAAGGTATGGGGTGATGGTATTGAAGGTTTCGATGTGGCCGAGGCCGCCGTGCAGCAGAATCAGTGCAGGGGCGTCTTGCGCACCCAGCTGTTCGAAATAGATACGGGCGTCGTCGATATCGAGGCACGCGCCGTCACGATGATTGAAGACACTCATGTCAGAACCTTCCCTGTTGCAAAGCGGTGAACGGATAGAGGGCGGCATTGTATGTTGGATTGCGGTTGGGCCCAATCAAACCGAGCCGGTCAAATCACGCCGCACTCAGTCATGACCGAGCATCAGGTCGTGCGCCCTGATAGCCTGCAGAACCTCGCCAATCAAACCGCTGACCTTCTGCACCACCGGGTCACGCGCGCTGTCCACCCGCCAAGCCAGTTCGACCGAGTACCTGGGCAAGTCGATGGGGCAGGGGCAGCAGACCACCGCACTGGTCTTCGCCAAGGCATGAGCTGCATGGCTTGGAAGCGTGGCCACGCAATGGGTACCCGCCAGCAGGCTGGGCAGTGCGGCGAAGTGGGTGGTGGAGGCCTCGACCGTGCGTGACCTGCCCAGCGCTGCCAGGGCTTCATCGACCACGCCTACGTACCCACCCGACGACACTAGCAGGTGGTTGCGCTCGAGAAACCCGTCCAGTGTCAGCTCCACCGGTCGCTGATCGGCTTGCCGGGCGATCAGGCAACTGTAACCGCCTGTGCCCAGCACCTTGCGGCCCAGCGCCCGCGAACCGTTGGTACCTGCGGTCAATGCCAGGTCGATATGCCTGCCCATCAAGGCATCGCCTGCCACCATGCTGTGGGTCTGTTTGAAGATGATCCTGAGCCCCGGCGCGCTGCCCTTGGTCAGGTCGACCAGTAGCCTGCCGATGGCCAGTTCGTGGTCATCGGAGAGCCCGAGCGTCAAGGTGCGCCCCGTGAACCCGTCGCGATCGGGGCTGGCGAGCAATAGGCTCTGACGGCACTTTTCCAGGGCGCTGGCGATCACCGGCCGCAGCTCTTCGCTCTTGGCCGTGGGGCGCAGGCCCCGGCCGGTCCGCTCGAACAGGTGGTCTGCGTACACCACACGCAAGCGCGTCAACGCAGCACTGACGGCCGGCTGCGTGATACCCAGGCGGATAGCGGCGCGGCTTGCACCGCCTTCTTCGTACAGGGCTTCGAACACTTTCAGCAAGTTGAGATCCATGCCCAAGATATCATTACTGCTCATATCAGTTAGTCATTCCTGCGGATTGATTGATAGGTGGCCTGGGCGGACTATACCCATATTCCAGCCATAACACGCGAGATGACGACCATGGCCACCACTACCGTTGCTGCACTGCAAATTGGCTCCCGGCCTGAAGGCAAAACCAGCACACTCGAGGCCATCCTGGCCTACGAATCACAGATCAAAGGGGCGGGCGCCAACCTGGTGGTCATGCCAGAGGCCGTGCTTGGCGGCTACCCGAAAGGTGAAACCTTTGGCACTTACCTGGGCTATCGGCTGCCAGAGGGGCGGGAAAGCTTCCAGCGTTATTACGAGAACGCCATCGATGTGCCGGGCGTGGAAACCGACGAGCTGGCCGGGCTTGCCGAACGCACCGGTGCTCACCTGGTTGTGGGTGTGATCGAGCGGGGCGGTAATACCCTGTACTGCACGGCATTGTTTTTCTCACCGGAGCAAGGGCTGGTCGCTAAGCACCGCAAACTGATGCCAACCGGGACCGAGCGCCTGATCTGGGGCCAGGGGGATGGCTCGACCTTGCCTGTGCTTGAGGCGCCATTCGGCAAGGTGGGCGCGGCGATCTGTTGGGAGAACCACATGCCGCTGCTGCGCACTGCGATGTACGCCAAGGGCGTGCAGGTCTGGTGCGCCCCTACGGTGGACGAGCGGGATGTATGGCAGGCGTCAATGCGCCACATTGCTCACGAGGGCCGGATGTTTGTGGTCAGCGCCTGCCAGGTGCAGCCTTCGCCCAAGGAACTGGGGGTGCAGGTGCCGCATTGGGACGAGGACCGGCCACTGATCCAGGGCAACAGTGTGATTGTGGGACCACTGGGCGACGTGCTTGCCGGGCCGTTGCGCGGAGAGGAGGGGTTGTTGACAGCGCAGGTTGATATCGAGGAATTGACCCGGGCTCGGTATGACTTCGATGTGGTTGGGCACTATGCGCGGCCAGATGTGTTTTCATTGGCTGTAGATGAACGGGTCAAACGTTCGGTGGTGTTCAACTGTTGATCACGGGGCGGTGATGTCGGCGTAGGCTCGGCCAGCGCGCTGTTCCCAGCGCGCCCGTCGGTTCCTCCTCAAGCGTCTGCCAACTGTCGCAACAGCCGCTGTTTGAGATCGTGCAGAAGCTCACTGTCCCGCTTGCGGGGATGAGGTAGATCGATGCTTATGTCTTCCTTGATTCTGCCTGGCTGCGCATCCATCACCACTACCCGGTCACCCAGGTACAGTGCTTCCTCGATGTCATGGGTCACCATGATCACCGTGCAACGCTCCTGCACCCAGATGCGTTGCAGCTCCTGCTGCAAGCGTACCCGGGTCAGGGCATCCAGTGCGCCGAGCGGTTCATCCAGCAGCAGCACCTTGGGCTTGTTCACCAGCGCCCGGGCAATCGCCGCGCGCTGGGCCATGCCCCCAGACAACTGGTGCGGGTAGGCCTGCTCATAACCACTCAGGCCTACCAGTTCGATGTGCTCGGACACCAACCGGTCCTTGTTGGCTGCTGGCAATTGATGGTTTTTCAATGCCAGGGCAATGTTCTGCTGTAGAGTCATCCATGGGAACAGGCGATGGTCCTGGAACACGATGCCGCGCTCCAGGCCTGGCCCGCGCACGAGGTTTCGGTCCAGTAGAATCTGCCCCTGGTAGTCCTGGTCTAGCCCGACAATCAGCCGAAGCAGGGTGGACTTGCCGCAGCCGCTAGCACCGAGGATGCTGACGAATGCGCCAGGGCGGATATCTAGGTCGATGCCTTGGAGCACCTGCACCGGCTTGCCCTTGAGCTGGTACGTCTTGTTCAGGCCACGGATGGTCAGGGCGCCAGTGCTGGCGGTGGTGGGTACAGCGTGGGCGATGGCGTTCATGGACGGGCCTTTCAATGGTGGGTGCGCCAGCGCAGCAGGCGGCGGGTTAGCAGGGTGCATAGCCAGGACATCAGGTAGCCACTCAGGCCGATGCACAGCACGCAGACCATGATGATCTCCATGCGCGCAGCAGCTTCGGCGTTCATCATCAGGCTGCCGAGGCCGGCCCCGGCAGACAGGAACAGCTCGCTGCCTACCGAGGTTACCCAGGCGAAGGCCAAGGCTTGCAGCACTCCTGCGGCAATGCCTGGCAGTGCGGCGGGCAGCAGGATCAGCCAAAGCTGCTGCCAGCGGGTGAGCATCAACACGCGTGCTGCTTCGCGGTGCTGGCCGCGGACCTGGCGCAGGCTTTCAAAGGTGTTGAGCACCATCGGGTACAACGCTGCCAGGCTGACAATCAGCAACTTGGCGCCTTCACCATTACCCAGCCACAAGGCGATCAGCGGGATCCAGCCCAGCATCGGCACTTGACGCAGGGCGTGGAACAGCGGGGCGATCAGGCGATTGGCGGGGGTGGACAGGGCCATCAACGCCCCCAGCCCGACCCCGCCGACGATGCCGATGGCAAGCCCGCTGCAGGTGCGTAACAGGCTGGCCCACAGGTTGACCAGCAATTCGCCGCTGCCCAGCAGTTCGGCCAGTGCTGTGCCCACCTGCGCCAGGGGCACGAACGCATAGGCACCGGCCGCCCCTTGGCGAGAGGCATACTCCCAGGCACCGATCAACACCAGCGGCAGCACCAAGCCTCGCAAATCAGGTCGTTTCATCACGGCCTCCTCAACGGCATTGCCAGGCTGACAAGTGGCGTTCCACGCGTCGCAGGGTGAAGTCCAGGCTGAAGCCGATCAGCCCGGTCAGCACCACGCCGACCATAACGACATCGATGCGCAGCATCTGCCGGCCCATTTCGATCATCTGGCCCAGGCCGCTGTCGGCTGCCAGCAGCTCGCAAGCTACCAGCACCACCCAGGCGCGGGTCAGGGCCACGCGTATGCCGGTGACAATGGCCGGGACTGCAGCGGGCAGGGCAATCCGGCCCACCAGCGTGGGCCAGCGCAGGCGGTACACCGCAGCCACTTCGAAATGGCTTCGCGGGATTGCGCGGATACCTTCGCAGGTGGCCAATGCCACCGGGAAAAACGCAGTCTTGGCGACGATGACCACCTTGAAGGTTTCGTCCACGCCAAACAGCAGCACGAACATCGGGATCAGCGCGATGCTGGGCACCTGGCGCAGGGTGTGGAACAGCGGGGCGCAGTAGGCCTCAACGGTTTTCGACAAGGCCAGCGCCGCGCCAAAGCCTAGGCCGGCCAGTGCGCCGCCAGTGAAACCCAGCGCCAGCCGTGACAGGCTGCCGGCCAGGTGCTCTTGCAACTCGCCGGTGGCCAGCAGGTCGGTGAGGCTGTGCCACACTTCAAACGGCGGGATCAGCAGGTTGGCCGGGAACAGCCCGGCATTGGCCACCACGGCCCAGACAGTAAGCAGGGCCAGGGGTGACATGAACCAGGAAAGACGAGAGAGCACGCGCATGGCTGGCCTTGGGAAAGCAGAAGGTAGAGCTGTATCGCAAGAGCTGTGCCAGGCGGCGCGGGCCCCAGTTTGGCAGGCTGGAGGGAGAAGGGTGATGCTGGGGCAGCAGTCAGGTGCTTCCAGAGCAGCAGTAAGTCAGCAATATCGGTGCTGGCATCTTCGCGGGTGAACCCGCTCCCATAGGTACTACGCAGGTTCGATGATCAGCACTGCCCTGTGGGAGCGGGTTCACCCGCGAAGAAGCCAACCCGGTTTCAGCTTAGAAGTCGTAACTCACGCTGGTGTAGTAAAACGCCCCCTGTGCGCCCTCCGGGCTGGTAATGGAGTATTTGGGTACCCCATAAAGCTGGGCCCCCTCTAGCTTGTCAGGATGGCTGTCGAAAAGGTTGATCGCGCCCGCCGACACTGTCAGGCCAAGGTTGAAGCGGTACGAAACATCCAGGTCAGTCACCCACTGCGGGCTAAAGGTCTGATCGAGCGCGGGGTTGGCGGCATTGCGGTTTTTCCATTCGCCATAACGACGCTGGGCAACGGTGACGCTCCAGCCGTCATACAGCCAGTTGGCACTGAGGGTGAGCTTGTCTTTGGGGGTGCCGTCTTCAATCAGCCCCTGGGTATTGCGGCCGATGATCTGGTTGCCGGGGATGTTGCCCACGTTGTCCAGCCCGGTGATGCGGGTATTGTTGCGTGCATAACCACTATTGAAGTCCACACGCCCCCAACGGCCCACATCGAGTTGGTAATGGCCGGCCAGTTCGACGCCATCGGTGCGGGTGTCGGCGATGTTGGTGTAGAACGCCGCACTTTGGATGCTGGCGTAGGGCGTGCCGGCGAAAATCGGGCCCACCACGGACGCAGGCAACTGATCGGACAGGGTGATGCGGTTGTCGATATCAATCCGGTAGGCATCGATGGTCACCGAGGCATTGGCCAGTGGCTGCCAGACCAGGCCAACAGAGAAGTTGGTCGACTCTTCCGGCTTCAGTGCCTTGCCGCCGAGCAACGCAGCTTCCGCACTATCGGCACGCAGGGTGCGCTGTTGTACCTCGACCCAGTTACCGCTGCCTGGCGGCTGTTCCACCACCTGCACGCTGAACGATGACAACCCGCTCTGCACAAGCGACGGCGCCCGGTAGCCTGTGCTGGCGCTGGCGCGGGCAGCGATCTGAGGGGTGAAGTCGTAACGCATCGACAGCTTGCCATTGGTGGTGTCGCCGAAGTCCGAATAGTGCTCGCTGCGCACCGCCACGCCGGCTTGGAATTGCTCGGTCACTTGCGCTTCCACATCCAGATACGCGCCGATTACGCGGCGGTCCAGCGATACTGCGTCGACCTGGGTGATGCCTGAGTAATAGCCAGGAATGCGCCGCCCGGTTAAGGGGTCACGCGTGTTGAACAATGGCCCGTTGGACCACCCGGCAGCATCGCCCTCGTTCAGGTCGTAGTTTTCCTGGCGCCAGGCCAACCCGGCAGAAACGGTCAATGGTTTGAACAGCCAGCCGTCGGCGAAGTCGCGTGTCCAGTCCAGGGTCAGGTTGGTCTGGTCGGCTTCGCGGCGGCCGGTGTAGATGGTTGACGGGCTAGCGGATCCCCAGCTCGGGTTGATCGCATCGTGGTCGGTGGAGTCGACCCGGTTGGCACCGTAGTTCAGCGCGAGGTCGAAGTTGCCCAGGGGTTGGCTTTCAAAGCGCAGCCCCCCGGTGACGGCAACGTCTTCCAGGCCGTAGCGGGTGATCGGCAGGCGGCCGTCAGGGTAGCGCGCCAAGGCCACGCTGCCGTAGTTGTTGCGCAACGTGGTAGGCGGGTCGAAGAAGTTCTCGGCATCGGTATTCTTGTGCGCATAAGTAGCAAAACCGTAGGCGCTGAGGCCCTCGCCCAGACCCATCTCGGCATTGGCGGTGAAGTTGTATTGGTCAGAGACATTGCCCGACCCCCAACGCCAGTTGCGGTAGCGATTATTTTGCTCGCGCGCGGTGCCGACGCTGGTGGAGCCGGGGTAGAAGATGCGGTTGTCGTCGCGGGTGTCGCTGGCCGGGTCCTGGCTGCCGGCGTCGAAGGCTAGGGTCAGGAAGCCATCGTTGGGCAAAGCGAAGCCTTTCCAGCCGCCCAGTTTGCGTTGCAGGCCGTCACCTTTCTTGTAACCGCCGAAGCGGTAGCCGGCGTTACCGCCTTCGTCGCGCTCCTTCAGCACGATGTTGATCACCCCGGCGATAGCGTCGGAGCCGTACTGGGCGGCCGCGCCGTCACGCAGGATTTCCACGCGTTCGATAGCCGACAGCGGGATCAGGCTAAGGTCCACGGCAGCCGCGCCACGGGCATTGACCAAGCCCTGGCGGGTGACATTGGCGCTGGTGTGGCGGCGCTTGCCGTTGACCAGCACCAGCACCTGATCCGACGCCAGGCCGCGCAGCGAGGCGCCCTGTGCGATGGAGCCGGCAAAGGCGCCTTGGGGCGACTGCGGGAAGCTGAACGAGGGCGACAGCGCAGTGAGCGCTGTGGACAGGTCGCTGGCGCCGGTTTCCTGGAGTTTTTCACCGCTCAGCACATCGACGGGCGCGGCGCTTTGCAGGGCAGTGATGTCGCTGCGGTGGGTGCCGACCACGACCACGGTATCGAGACGGTCGTTGGGTTCGGCGGCGAAACCGGGCGCGGCGAGGCCGGTAATGGCCAGGGCAATGGCGCTGGCCAAGAGGGTGTGATGGGGCATGGCGTAGTCCTTCCAAACAGCGTGGGGCTGTGGGCCGCGCTGCGGCCACAGTGGTTTTCAAATCAGAATCGGCTGGTAACGCTGACCCCGACGGTGCGTGGGTCGCCGTAGGTGATCACGTACTGCCCAGCGGTGCCGTTGGGCCGGCCGTGTACCTGGTAGCGACGGTCGGTAAGGTTGTTGACGAAACCGGTCACGCTCAGCTTGTCATCGTGGCTAAACCAGCTCAGACGGGCGTTGGCCAAGGTGTAGTGGGGCTGGCTGAGGGTTTGGTCGGCGCTGCTCTGGCGGTCGGCCAGGAAGTACTCCTTGTCACGGAAGCTAACGTCCCCACCGGCCACCAGTTTGCCCCCCACTTCCAGCGGGATGGTGTAATCGGCACCCAGCGACACCACGTTGCGCGGTGAACGCACGAAGCTGTTACCGCTATAGTCGCCGGTTACCGCACCGGTGTTGGGGTTGGTGTTCTTGAAATCGGTGTATTCGGTGTCGAGGAATGACACCGCTGCGCGCAGGTGCAGGCGCTCGGTCGGCTGGCCTTCGACCTCCAGCTCTGCGCCCTTGACCTTGCCCTTGGCGCCATTGGTCAGCGCGGTAGTGAGCACGCCGTTGTTCACCGTCAGCAAATTGACCTGGATGTCGGAGTAGTCGTAGTAGAAGAAGTTGGCGTTGACGGTCAGGCGGCGGTCGAACCATTCCGACTTCAGCCCTAGCTCGTAGGCGTCCAGTTCTTCCGGGTCGACCGTGGTCAACTGCGCCAGGCTGGTGGAAAGCCCGGTGTTGAAGCCGCCCGAGCGGAACCCGTGGGCGTAGCGAAAGAACACCCGCAGATTGTCACTGATGCGGTACTCGGGCGTGAGGTCGTAGGTCCAGGCTTCCCAGGTCTTGTTTTCCTGGCGGTTGCCGTTGGTGCCCGCGCCGCCCAAAGGGATCAGCGGGCCGTTGGCGCTGGCGCGAGTCAGCTGCAGCAGGTCCAGGTCGATGTCCTTTTTCTCTTGTGTCCAGCGCAGGCCGCCGGTGACGCTGAAATCGTCGGTGAAGTCGTAGGTCAGGTTGCCGAACAGCGCGTAGCTGTCGGTGCGGTGGTCGAAGCCCATGTCGCGCAATGCCGTGGTGCCCACCTGATTCGAGCCGGTGCCGTTGGGCGTAGGGCCGGGGGTTACCACCCGCTGCGCCGAGCTGTCGAGGTCTTCGTGGAAATAGTGCGCACCCAGCAACCAGTGCAGCGGGCGGTCTTCCGGCGACGCCAGGCGTAGCTCCTGCGACCATTGGCGGTAGCTGTTGTCGGTGATCGATGCACCGTTGACCTCGTAGGGGGTGTAGTCAGCGTCACTGGTGGAGCGGTTGCGGATGTAGTCGTAGGCACTGATCGACGTCAGCGTGTAGTCACCCAGGTAGTAATTGAACGTCAGCGAGGCGCCGTCGTGGTCCAGCCGGTAGTCTTCGTTGACGTTCAGCGAAATGTCGCGCCCATGCGGGCGTTGGTAGCCGACGTTGTAATAGCGGCCCACAGGTAGCGAGCCATTGCTGCCGTCGCCCTTGAACTGGCGGCTGTGTACCTTGAGCAGCGCGTCAAGGTCGGGGTTGAGCTGCGCCAGGAACTGCAGGCGGATGGCTTTCTTGTTCACATCGCCATAAGTGTTGCCGTCGAAGTCGTTGTTCTGGAAACCATCACGCTCCTCGGAGTACAGCGCCACGCGCCCGGCCAGTTTTTCGTCCACCAGCGCGCCGCCGATGGCACCGGTGACGATGCGCTCGTTCTTGCTGCCAAAGCCGACGGTGCCATACCCGTCGGTGTCGAAGGAGGGCTTTTTCGAGATCACGTTCACTGCGCCGGCCGTGGTGTTCTTGCCATAGAGGGTGCCCTGCGGCCCTCGCAGGATTTCGATGCGCTCCAGGTCGAACAATGGCCCGCCGCCGGCAACGGGGGCGTTGAGGTAGACGTCATCGGCGTAGATGCCGACCGGAAAGACCGTTGCCGCGCCGGTGTCGCCTGTGCCCAGGCCGCGGATGTACCAGCGCGGACGGCCGTCGCCGTCGGGGTTCTTTGCCGAGGCGTTGGGCACAAAGGTGGTGATGTCGCCCATCGAGCGCACGCCATCGGCGGTGATGCTGGTGCCTTTGATGGCCGATACGGCTACCGGGACTTCCTGCAAGGTCTGCTCGCGGTGCTGGGCCGTGACCGTGACCGTTTCCAGGGCCGGTTCGGTTTGGATCTCTTCGGTCGCGGCGAAGGCCTGGCTGCCGGTGCCGCCCAACAGCAGCGCGAGGCTGATCTGGCGGGCAAGAGGGTTGAGCTGGTGCATGGTGGATCTCCCCGTATGTAAAGCGTTGTTGGGGAGAGCTAGAGCAGGGACTGTGCCAGCTTGTTAACTATCTGTTTACAAAGGTCTTTTTCAGATTTCTGGAAAGGCCTTGCCTACTGGACAACAGTGGACTGCTGGGCGGGTGCTGCTGGGGCAGCAGCGCGGCCCTAGAGTGCCTGGGGCTGCGCTGCAGCCCCAAAAACTCATACGGCCAACCGAGAGGTCGAACCGATTACACTTTCCAGTACGCGAAAATCAATCCACGCCTTTACGTCGAAACGCCGTGGTATGAACCCCCACCTGAAGAGAAACTCGGTAAAGTCCTGCAGCGCCTCGATCGAGCGGCTGTCCAGGGCAGTACGCAAGCGCCGGTGTGCATCATCGCCATAGGCCGCCGCCACCCAGTACTCGCTGGTGTTCAACTCCCGCGCCAGAAAACGCCGGGTCTCGACAGGGTTGGCCCAGGCCCATTGCTCGGTGCGCAGCACCGTGTCGACCAGCGTACGGCTGGCATCGAAATGGTTTTCCAGCAGGTGCCGGTCCACGGTCAACGTGCGCGGGGTACCGTTGTTGCTACGGATCAGCGGGTCAGGGTGGCTGCCGGTGTCGACCACCACACGCAGGCCGAACTCATGGGCCAGATGCACCGCATGCGCACCCTTGAGAAAGATGGCGTCAATATCGCCGCGCAGCAGGCCAATCAGCTCGTTGTTGCGGCGGCTGACGCGGCTGGTGCCCAGGCTTACTTCGGCGCCGTACAGGTGCCGCTTGGCATCGTCGCTGTAAGTGCCGCCATAGGGGTAGTCGACCAGCTCTACATCGCCAACCGCCAGGCCTTCGAGCTTGAGGGCGTTTTCCAGCCCCCGCAGGGCTTGGGCACGGGTGAAGTCGATCTGTACGTTAGCCCACTTGGGTATGCCGAAGCGGCGGTTCTTCAGGTCGCGAATGCTGCGTACGCCACTCTCTTCAGTGGTGAGGATCAACTGCACTTCATCGCTCCACGACAGCCCCAGCACACGGGTCTCGACGCCGCTGGCGTATGCCCAGATCGCCGGGATGTTGCCGCCGTGGCGCACCGAGTTCTGCAGGTGATGGTCGTAGTGAGCTTCGCGCACCTCGCGTTCGCTGGATTCACGCAGCGACTGGATGTTGGTGCCGAACGGCGTGAAAGCCTCGGCCAGGCGCCCCGACTGCACGGCGATGCCGAGGCCGGTGGGCACGGGGCTGTGGGTGTACCAGAGCGTTTCCAGGGGCTTGGTCATGGGGTAACGGTTTTCCTGTCCATGGGGAGGGGGGGCAGCAGCTGTTCCAGTGGTTGCCGAGTGACCCAGTCGTGTACTTCGAAGCGCGCCGGGATGAAGCGCCAGCGCTGGAGAAACTCGACGAAGTCCTGCAGGGCATCAATGGCCTCATCTTCCAGCCGCGTGCTCAGGCGCAGGTGGGCGTCGCTGCCGTAAGCCACTTGCACCCAGTACTCGCTGCTGTTGGTTTCTCGCGCCAGGTAGCGACGGGTTTCGTCAGGGTGCTGGTGTGCCCAGCGTTCGGCGCGCAGTACCGAACCGAGCAGGGTACTCACCACCTGCGGGTGCTGCACCAGCAGGTGGCTGTCCACCGCCAGGGTACGTGGTGTGCCGTTGTTGCTGCGGATCAGCGGATCGGGGTGGCTGCCGGTGTCGATCACCGTGTGCAGGGCAAAGGCGTGGGCCAGTTGCACGGCGCTGGCACCCTTGAGAAAGACCGCATCGACCTCGCCGCGCAGAAGGCCGGTCAGCTCCAGGTTGCGGCCTTTGCTACGGGTGCTGGACACCGGCGTACCGGCTACGTTGCGCACCGGGCGGTCGCTGAAAGTGCCGTTGTAGCGGTAATTGACCACCTCCACGTCACCCACTTGCAACCCTGTAAGCTTAAGGGCGTTTTCCAGCCCGCGCAGGGCTTGGGCACGGGTGAAGTCGATTTGTGCCGCAGGCCAGTCGGGCAGGCCGAAGCGGCGGCCCTTGAGGTCTTTTACGGTGCGGATGCCGCTGTCTGGCCGGGTCAGGATCAACTGCACCTCATCGGCCCAGGAGAGGCCGATGACGCGGGTGTCGCGGCCTTGGGCACGGGCCCAGATGGCCGGGATGCTGCCGCCGTGGCGTACGGAATTGAGCAGGCTATGATCGAAGTGCGATTCACGCACCGCCTGCTGGTCGGCCTCACGCACGGACTGCACCTGGGTACCGAGCCCGGCCAGGTCTTCCTGCAGCCAGCCTTGCTGCACGGCAATGCCCAGGCCGGTGGGCACCGGGCAGCGTGTGTACCACAGGGTATCGAGGGGTTGGCTCATGTTCAGCTCCGATGGGTTTCAGGCTCTGGCCTGCTCAGGGGTGGTGGCTGCCTGCTGCACAAGCGGCAACACCTCCTGGCCGATACGCAAGGCTTCTTCCAGGTGCGGGTTGGCGGCGAGGATGAAGGTGCTGAAACCGGCATCTCGGTACTCAGCCAGGCGCTCTGCGATGTGTTGATGGCTACCCACCAGGCCTACGGTGGGGCCGGGCTTGGCCTTGGCGAAGCCGGCCCACAGGTTGCGTGCCAGGATAAGTTCGTCAAAGCCCTGCAGGCCTTGGTGATAGGCCGCCTGGCGTGCACCACCCACAGAGTCCGAACCCGTCACGAAGCCCTTGGCGCCGGCGCTGGCCTTGCCCTCCAGGCGCTCGAACTGCTGGCGCAGCTCGCGCCAGGCTTGTTCTTCGGTCTCCCGGGCGAATAGGTCGACACGCAGGCCAAAGCGCAGGGTGCGGCCTTGCTTGTCGGCCAGCTCGCGTACCCGTTCGATATGCGGCTTGAGCTTGTCGATGGGCTCGGCCCAGTTCAGGTACACATCGGCATGGCGCGCGGCCACGTCCAGCGCGGCATCGGAAAAGCCGGAGAAGTACACGCCCGGTTTGCGTTCGTGTTGCAGGCCCGGTGGCAGGCTGCCGTTTTCCAGGCGGTAGATATCGCCTGCGTAGTTGAACTTGTCCTGGGTCCACAGGCCCTGGATCACGTCGAGGAATTCGCCGGTGCGCTTGTAGCGCAGGTCATGCTCCAGGAAGTCGCCATTGGCCCGTTGGCTGGCCGGGTTGCCGCCGGTGATGATGTTCCAGTCCAGCCGGCCACTGCTGAGGTTCTGCAGGATAGCGGCCTGCTGGGCGGCGTAGGCGGGCAGGGTCCAGGTGGCCTGGAAGGCGATGAGGAAGCGTATCCGACGGGTTTCTCGGGCCAGCGCGGCGGCCGCGATCCACGGCTCAGGGCCGGTGGGCAGCAACGCGCCTTCGAACCCGGCCAGCTCGGCGGCCTTGGCCACCTGGGCGATGTAGTCGATGTAGGTGAAGCCGTCGGCCTGTCCATTGGGCAGGCGGCCGGGGGCGATGTTGCCGGGGCGGTGCGCGGGGTTGCCGCGGTTATGGCGGTCGGTGGACAGCTGTGGCCCGTCGGTGCCCAAGGGCAGGCGCCAGAAGAATTCGGTGGTCATGGGGGCTCCTGAAGGGAGAGGGTATGCGAGTGTGGGAGGTGGTGCAACGGCTGTGCCATGCGCGTTGCATGGCCTGTGGGGCGGGGGTTTGAGGCGTGGACGGGAGTAGGGGTGCTGCTGTGGCAGCAGTGCGGCAGCAATGGTTGCTGGGGTAGCAGCATGAGGGCCGCCAGGTGTAGGGCTTGGGTGATGTGGCGGCTGGGCGATCGAGCGCCGCCTGCGCGGCGCATCGCGAGCTGCGCTCGCTCCTACGTT